>CAYVGM010000211.1:0-5182 GCA_964451125.1 uncultured Chitinophagales bacterium | reverse complement strand
AAATACGATTGCTCGATATTGATATTCGTGATTTCCTGTTTCTGGATTTGCACTAAATCGTAACTGCCCATGTAGCGTTTTGCCAACTGTAAAATGCGCGATGGCATGGTTGCTGAAAACAACAACATGCGTCTTTCGGGATAACACGATTTCAGAATCAATTCTACATCGTCAATAAAGCCCATGTTCAGCATTTCATCGGCTTCATCCAGCACGACATAGCGAACGTTTTCCAGGATTAATTTCCGGCGTTCTATCAAGTCAATAACACGACCCGGCGTACCCACCACGATGTGTGCACCTTTTTCCAGCTCGCTCATTTGACGACCAATTGGCGCACCACCATATACCGTGGTTATCCAAATTTTTTTAGAGCCTTTGTAGGCCCTGATTTCTTCGGCAACTTGTAGTGCCAGTTCTCTTGTAGGTGTGAGGATAAGTGCCTGAACCGACTTTTGTGTCGGGTCAAATCTTTCGATGATAGGCAAGCCAAATGCGGCAGTTTTACCTGTTCCGGTTTGAGCCTGACCCACTATATCGTTGTTACCTTTTAATAGTAACGGAATAGTTTGTTCTTGAATGGGAGTAGGTTGCTCAAAACCTTTTTTCTCTAATGCAATTAATATTTCCTCACTTAAACCTAATGCTCTGAATCCTTCCATTATTTTATTTTAAGTGAAGCGCAAAGGTACGACCATTAAAACGGAAAGCAGATTAAGGTTTCGTTATGCCAACCTACGAGGTCATAAATTATTATTTTTATAAATTATACTACTCAAATCTCAATAAAATAAAGGTCAATACTAAAATTAGTAAATCAACCTACGAGGTCAATTCGCTTATCTTTTCCAAAATCTCAATAGCGGCTTTTGCCAATACCGTACCCGGTCCATAGATGCCAATCACTCCGGCATCGTACAAGAAATCATAGTCCTGACGAGGTATTACACCGCCACAGATAACCTGAATATCCGCCCGGTCTATCTTTTTCAATTCTTCTATTAATTGTGGAATTAAAGTCTTATGTCCTGCCGCTAAAGAAGAGACACCTACGAGGTGTACGTCATTTTCGGCAGCCTGCCAAGCCACCTCTTTCGGCGTCTGAAATAAGGGGCCGATGTCTACGTCAAATCCCAAATCGGCAAAACCGGTGGCTATAACTTTAGCCCCTCTGTCGTGCCCGTCTTGCCCTATTTTTGCCACCAAAATGCGCGGACGTCGACCGTGTTTTTCGGCAAACTGATCGGAGACTTGTCGGGCTTTCAAAAATTCATCATTCATTTGTATAGCTTGTGCGTAAACATTTGATATGGTTTGTATGCGGGCTTTATGTCTTCCAAATACTTCCTCCAATACAGCAGAAATTTCACCAAGTGTAGCCCTGGCTCTGGCGGCTTCCACACAACATGCCAATAGATTATCGCTACTTGTTTGAGCCGCGTCTTTTAATTTTTGCAAGCTATTTTGAACTTCATCTGCATTTCTGTCTTTTTTGATTTGTTTCAGCCTGGCAATTTGGGTTGCTCTCACTTCATCGTTATTCACTTCCAGAATCTCGAATTCTGAAACTGCATCCGTCTGAAAGGCATTTACACCCACGATAATATCTTGCCTGCTATCTATACGGGCTTGTTTTTTTGCGGCAGCTTCTTCAATCCGCATTTTAGGAATACCAGCCAGAATTGCCTTTGTCATACCGCCATAGCTTTCCACCTCTTCAATCAATGCCCATGCCTTTTCTGCAATTTCCTGTGTTAATTGTTCAAGATATTCACTGCCAGCCCACGGGTCGACCGTATGGCAAATGCCTGTTTCATTTTGCAGGTACAACTGGGTGTTGCGTGCTATTTTTGCAGAAAAATCTGTCGGCAAGGCAATGGCTTCATCAAAAGAATTGGTATGCAATGATTGTGTACCGCCTAATGCCGCAGAGAGTGCTTCAATACATGTTCGGGTGATATTGTTGAATGGGTCTTGCTCGGTTAAACTCCAACCGCTGGTTTGGCAGTGTGTGCGCAACGCCAGACTTTTTGCAGATGCAGGATTAAACTGTGCGACAATTTTTGCCCACAATACTCTGGCAGCACGCATCTTGGCTATCTCTTTAAAATGCTCCATGCCGATGGCCCAAAAGAAAGATAAGCGAGGAGCAAAATCATCGATTTTTAAGCCTGCTTGTATTCCGGTGCGTATATACTCCAAACCGTCAGCCAGCGTATAGGCAAGTTCTATTTCTGGCGTAGCTCCCGCTTCTTGCATGTGGTAGCCGCTGATAGAAATAGAGTTGAACTTGGGCATATTTTTGCTGGTATAGGCAAAAATATCTGAAATGATTTTCATGGAGGCTTCCGGCGGATAAATGTAGGTATTGCGCACCATAAATTCTTTCAGAATATCGTTTTGTATCGTGCCACTCAGTAAAGATTTGTCTATGCCTTGCTCTTCTGCTGCTACGATATAAAATGCCATGATGGGCAAAACCGCCCCATTCATGGTCATGGATACGGATATTTTATCCAATGGGATTTCGTTGAATAATATCTTCATGTCTTCAACGGTATCAATAGCCACACCGGCTTTGCCCACATCACCAAAAACGCGTTCATGGTCGGAATCATAACCGCGGTGAGTAGCCAGGTCAAAAGCGACAGATAAGCCTTTTTGTCCTTGAGCTAAGTTGCGTTTATAAAAGGCATTGGATGCTTCGGCTGTTGAAAACCCTGCATACTGGCGTATCGTCCAGGGTTGGTGGACATACATAGATGAATATGGACCACGCAAAAAAGGTGGAAAACCGGATGCTCCCGTATTGTAATCGTCAGGGATGTTTTCATTTGATGGCTGATGATTTAACAACTCCTCAAATGAAAGTTGGGGTATGCTGATTTTCATTACCTAAAGATACGAAATTCAACTAATACGGCTGTACAGGCTGGTTTTGTTGTTCAGGATTAGTACCATAAGGATTGCCGTAAGGTGTATAGTAGGGATTTTCTTCCGGATAGCTGTTTGTTGTACCTTTTTCCAGCTCATGTCTGGATTTATACCGGTCTTCAGGATTTTCTTCTTGCTGCTCAGTTCCTGTAATAATCGTACGCCCGTCAGCAGACTGAATCGTTTGGTAATTAGGTGTATATCTTTCGGACTGATATGGATTTTGTCCGTTTAATAAATCTTTAGATGTCGTAGTTGCCGAAGGACCGGATTCAGCAACATTAGCCTGATTCTTTTCGTTCGCAGCTTTTTCCTTAGCGTCAGCTATAGCACCCCAGTTACGTCCTAATGTATCATTTCCGGATAATACCACTGCACCGGGATTATTAATAGGATCATTCATTGAATCCCAGATAAAATATCCGAAAACCAAAACTATGCCTGCTATGGTAAATATCTTTCCTTTCATGAGCTATTTGGCACTGCCAACCCAGCGCTTTAATAAAGGTACCAACAATAATAATACCAAACATCCTCCTAATGATACAAAAAATATTTTCATAAATACGCCACTGTAAATGGCAAGTGAGGCCACTTTGTCTATTGATGCGGTATCCCCTTCGTGAGGTATTGCCATTAATGTGCCAATCCAGCCGGCTAAATGCTGCCCTAAAGCTGAAGCTAAAAACCAGAATCCCATCATCATGCCTGTAAATTTAGGAGGAGATAATTTGGTAATCATGGATAATCCAATGGGTGATAAACAAAGCTCACCCGTGGTAAGTAATAAATAACCCAATGCATACCAAAAGAAGCTTACCGTACCATTAAAAGCTAATTTTGCGCCAATTACAAAAACTAAAAACCCTAAACCTAATTGCAAGAATGCTAAAGAGAATTTCATGGGATCTGATGGTTCTTTATCTTTTTTAGCCAAATTAAGCCACATCCATGCAAAAGGGAAGCTCAACAAGATAATATAAAACGGATTGATGGAATTATTCAATGCGGCAGCACCCAGTCCCAGTGTATTCACATTGCGTTCCGTATACAAATTTAGTGAACCGCCACCCTGTTCATAAAACGCCCAAAATAACACGGAAAATGCTACAAGTATAATTGCAGTTATCATCCTGTTGCGCCAAATTTTATCTTGTTGGAAGGCAATAATCAGCATCACCACAGTTGCAATAATACAGATTGGGAACATGATTTTTCCCATGATGGTGTAGTTATTGAATAGCCAGATAAATATGGGGATAATCAAAAATGATGCTAATACAACTAAGGCTTGTTTAGGCATTTCCACACTGGTGCCGTCTTCTTTTACAGGAGTAAGTCCTAAATCGCCCAAGGATTTTTGACCAAGACTAAATGTTATTAATCCGATAATCATAAATATACCTGCTAATCCAAAACCATAGTGCCAATTTATTTTTTCACCTACATATCCGCATAATAAGCCACCAAAAAAAGCACCTAAGTTAACGCCCATATAAAATATCGAAAATGCTCCATCTCTACGTGCATCTCCCGGGCGATACATTTTACCGACTATACTGGAGATATTCGGTTTAAAAAATCCATTTCCTGAAATCAGAAATGCCATTCCTGCAAAGAATGACCATTCCGTAGGTATGGCTAAAATAAGATGTCCGCATGCCATCAAAAATCCACCTAACAAGATGGCTCTCCGGTAGCCTAAAATTTTGTCGGCGGCTATACCGCCAAATAATGGCATCAAATAAACCAGTGCAGTGTATGTACCGTAAATTAAGTTGGCTTTTGCGTCAGCATATTTCAATTGGTGAACCATAAATAATACCAAAAGTGCACGCATGCCGTAAAAAGAGAAACGCTCCCACATTTCGGTAAAAAACAATAATATTAATTGCTTTGGATGTCCTTTTACTGCATCAGCCAGATAAGTGGTTGAATCAGCTTTTAAAATATCATCGTCTAATAAGCCTGTTTCGTTTGACATACTAAGAATTTTAATTGCTAAAGATAAGCATTTAGACACATTTATTCCTCCCTCAGAAATTTAAATTGCAGGGCAGCAAATCCGCCAATAATGGCAGGCAAAACCAGATTAATGAGCCACAGGCATAGTGTGGCAGCTAAAATACCCAATTCATTATTTGTAAATGAACTTAAAAAGTAAACCGCTACATTTCCTCTGAAACCGATATCCAATAAATCAACGGAGAACGGATTGATGGTTTGCAAAAAAAAGATGGTGGCTGTT
>CAYVGM010000210.1:0-5211 GCA_964451125.1 uncultured Chitinophagales bacterium | reverse complement strand
TCAGGGTAAGACGGGAAAAAACTGTTCATTCCCATATATAGTCTTTGCTTATAACTTGTATCATAAGGAATTTCTTTGCAAATAATACGGTTGTCTTGTCCTTGAATTTCGGAATAAGTAGATTTTGAAAAATCATCATGTACTCCATCTTCATCATCAAAAATATAATCTATCGGTGTGTGTTGCATCAGCATAGATAAGTTAGGCATCGTGTATCGCAGTTGATAAATCTCTTTTACCCGTTCAAGGTTTTCCAGATAATAGAAATTCCCGTTTTTATAATTGTCAGAATAAAGCCAGTCGCCGAGATGCAAAAAAAACAAAGGATGATGCTTTTGCATTTCGATAAAAACAGAATCACGATGAAGTTGCTCTGTGCATGATCCAAAGGCAAACGAAAAAGAGGAAGGATATCCGGAAGGTGGGAATGTTTTGAAAGAACCTCTATAATGGCTACTGTCACCATCAAGTTGGATGTCATACTGATAAATATAGTCAGGCTGGAGATGGTTTAATTGTAAATGTGCTACTTGATTTGTGGTCTGAAAGGGGAAACTAAGTTCGTATTTGTTGTTTTGATTGAGATACACCTGTACATAGCCTTTTGATTCTTTGTTTGTGAAAAATAACAGCTTGGCAGAATTTTCAGTTACAGCTCCTATAACAGGTGTGGTGGTAATTGTTTGCCCAACTATTGAAAAAGAAATAAGTAAAAATGGTAAAAAAATAAAGCCACGTGCTTTCATCTTTTAAATGTATAATAAATTGCAAATTCTTTCCCTAAAGTAATGTTAAGTCTTACAATAATTTCATTATGCAGTTTAAACCATATAGATGCACAGTATGTTTAATCATAAATAGTTGTTTGCTGCAAATCAGTATAGTTTATTAAACAAAAACATAGTATCGCCTAAGGCGATACCTGTATTTTTCTATTCTTACCTCAGTCTTTGTATGGTAAATATGGTTAATCCTAAAAAAATCTATGCCTCTATGTGGTAATAATTATAAAACAAACCTCACAAGAGGAAAAATAATATTCTCAATTCAATGTAGCGGTTGTATCACAGAGATACTTTCCGTATAAAATATATACACATTCTGTACCTTTGCGATATGGTGTTTGATGATAGTTTGATTTTTATTGTGGGAAATTCGCGTAGCGGGACTACTTTGCTGATGCGCATACTCGAGCATCACCAGAATGTCTTTGTCTTTAATGAACTTCATTTTTTTGAAGAACTATGGTTGCCGGATGATAAAAACAAAAAACTATCTGTATCAGAGGCTGTTGAACTCTATTCCAAATTACTGCTTACACAAAGAATTGGTTATAAAACACACGACCAAAACTATCACCAGTTTGATGCAGAAAGCGAAGAAGTCATTAAACTTTTACCCCAAGATAAACTGACCGGAGAATTTGTTTTTACGGAAATGCTGAAGCGTGAAGCAGCTATTCACCATAAAACTATTATTTGTGAAAAGACCCCGCAAAATGTTTTCTATCTCAAAGAAATTCTGGAGATTTATCCGAATGCCCGGATAATTAATATGGTTCGCGACCCGCGTGCAATTATGCTCTCGCAAAAAAACAAATGGAATCGCCGCAAATTAGGCAGTGATTATATGACAGAAAAAGAAGCCTTGCGTTTGCGAATTAATTATCATCCCATTACTATATCAAAACTGTGGAATGCAGCCATTGCTGCAGCCCGAAAAATGGAAACTGACTCCAGAATAATAACGGTACGGTTTGAGGACTTGCTCGATCAGCCGGAAACCATCATACGCAAGGTGTGCAAGCACCTCGGAATTGCATACCACGAAAATATGTTGCAAATCAAACAAGTCAGTTCTTCAAATGAAGCCGACAGTAAAGACATCGGATTTAAAAAAGAAAGGGCGAGCAACTGGAAAAAGGGAGGATTAAACAAAGCAGAAATCTGGTGGAACGAGAAAATTTGCGGAGATAATATGTTGCATTATGGTTATACGTTAGATAAGCCGGATGCCGCTATTTTTCAAATTGCGGCTTATTTTATTTCATTTCCGTTTAAACTGATATTGGCCTTGTTTTTCAATTTAGACAGGATGAAAAATATAGCGGAAACATTAAAAAGACGTTTGAAATAGCATTTTAAAAGTAATCCAGATCTGATTAAATTTATTTCAACTTGCGGAACAAACTTCCAAATTGCATCATCTTGCTCAAATCGCTTACCTTAATTTTGCCAGACATGAACGCTTCCTGTGGATTGATGTTTCCGGTTTCAACGGCAATATAAGTAGCATCATCGGTTTCTACTAAACAATCTGCAATTTTAAGTTCATTTTCTCCAGCTGTTTGGATTTCTAAATTTCCGTCTTGAATTTTGACCAGATAGGTTGATGCATCAAATTTGAAAACAATTTGCAGGTTAGTGTCTTTTGCTTTTTCTGCTTTGAATCTTGATGGTAATGTTGCAAAGATTTTAGCTACTGAATCCAATAGGTTTGATTCGGCAGATGACGACTGACTGTTGTCTGACAATTTATAACTCACCTCATCCATCACCATCTTGGCAATAATTTCGAGCATAATTTCCGATGTGCCACCACCAATTGTTCCTAATCTGGAATCTCTGAAAAATCTGGCAATTTTGTATTCTTCCATATAGCCGTAGCCGCCAAACATTTGCAGACACTGATAGGCAACTTTATCTGATAATTCTGTAGCCAGCAATTTAACCATGCTAGCTTCTTTCACGCAATATTTACCCTTGCTGTATAAATCGCAAATGTGGTAACAAAATGTTTTCACTGCCGTGAGCTCCGCATACATTTGAGCTATTTTATGCCGCAATACCTGAAATTTGTTAATTGTTCTGCCAAATGCCTTGCGCTCATTCATGTATTTTAGCGTGTATTCCAATGCCCATTCCGAAGATGCTATTGCACCTAATGCAAGTGTAAGACGCTCCAGCTCGAAACGCTGCATGATGTAATAAAAACCTTTATTTTCTTCTCCCAATAAATTCTCTGCCGGAACTCGAACTTGATCAAAAGCTATTTCTGCCGTATCGCTGGCTTTCCAGCCTAGTTTTTTTAGCGGTGATTTAGTTATACCCGCACTTTGCGTATCGACAATGATTAATGAAATGCCACCAGCTCCTGCTTCGGGGCGTGTTTTACAAGCTACGATATAATAATCTGCCGATACGCCATTGGTAATAAAACATTTTGAGCCGTTAATAATATAATTTCCGTTTTCTTTAACAGCCGTTGTTTTTATTCCGGCCACATCACTGCCTGCATGCGGTTCCGTAATCGCTAATGCACCGTGCCATTCTCCACTGATGCCATTCTTCAAATATTTTTCTTTCAAGAAAGGCGAACCTTCATGTTTTAGATGAGATAAAGTAAGATACGGATGTGCAGATAAACTCGCCCCAAAGCCACCGCTTTCACATTTAGAAATTTCTTCTATAAAAATGACATCATACCAGAAATCCAAGTTAGAGCCTCCATATTCTTCTTCTTGTGTCAAGCCGAAAAAACCCATCTCTCCAAACCTTAGAAATACTTCGTCAGGCACTTCGCCTTGCTCTTCCCATTGTTCAATATGAGGCATGATTTCTTTATCCAAAAAAGCCCGGAAAGTCTTGCGAAACAGAACATGGTCGGCGTTAAAATAACTCATCTTTCAAAAAATATTTTCTTATTACCCGAATATAGCTTATTCTGTATTGAATTAACAAAGATTTAGTTCAATATTTCGGGAGGAATAGATAATTTCGGAACAAAATTTGATTAACCTCCTACGTAATTGCGATTTATGAAAAAAATCTACGCTGTACTTCTTTTATTAACTGGTGTTTCTACGGTTTTTGCCATACAGAAAAATTATAATGTAACCATAGAAGTAAAAGGTATATCCAACGATATCGGAATTTTAGCTTACTATTACGGTGACAAACGACTGATACAAGACACGGTAAAATTTGATGCAAAAGGTATTGGAAAAATACAGGGAAAGAAAGAAATCCCTGCGGGCGTTTATTTGCTGGCATTTCCCAAGTTAAAATATCAGTCATTCGATATTATTTTGAAAGAACCGGAATTCAGTATTAGCACAGACACACTGGATTTGGTAAATCATGCCATTGTAAAAAACTCGGTGGAAAACAAGCAAATGTTTGACGATATGAAATATATGTTACCACTGGGTAAGCAAAATGATTCCATATACAAGGCAAATAAAGACGTAAAAAAAGGCGATGCTAAGTTTGATGAATATGTGAAAGCATCCGAAAAAATAAATAAGCAAATGCTGGCACACCGCAAAGAAATGATAAAAAAATATCCGAATACATTTTATTCAAAATTAATAGGCTTGATGCTGGATACGGATGTGCCTGATGCTCCTAAAAAACAAGATGGCACTATAGATTCTACATTTAAATATACTTATACCAAACAGCATTATTTTGACCATCTGGACTATAACGATTCCGGCATGGTACGTTCACCGGTATTGGGTGGAAAAATTACCCGATATTTTGATAATTATGTCTATCCTCATCCTGACTCTATCACGCAGGAAATAGATAATTTTTTGGCTAAAACAAGAAACAACAGAGAGCTGTTTATGTTTACACTAAACACCTTGTTTATGAAATATGCCAAAAGTGAAATTATGGGACAAGACGCAGTTTTTGTTAATATGGCAGAGAAATATTATTTAAGCGGAGTAGCGTGGTGGCCTGACCCGAAAGGATTAGCCGAACTACAACAACAAGTATCAGATTTAAAACCTACGCTTATTGGGAATAATGCGCCGGAATTTAATGTACAGGATACTTTGAATATTAATTACAGCTTTCACAAATTTGCCAAGCAAAACAAATATACGATACTTATTTTCTGGAATTCAGATTGCGGACATTGCCAAAAAGAGATTCCACATTTGAAACAGCTTTATCTCGACTCACTAAAAGAAATGGGCATACGTGTCTTTGCAGTATCCACCGAACAAGTTGATTCTACATTCAGAAGTTTTGCTGCTAAAAATTGTGCCCCCGATTGGGTTACCTGTGCAGATATGCGCGGTATGAGTGCATTCAGAAAAGAATATGACGTAAAATCAACTCCCAAATTATTTTTGATAGACAATAACTTCCGCATACTTGCCAAAAATATTCCTATGGAAAATCTGGTTGACTTTGTCAA
>CAYVGM010000209.1:0-5248 GCA_964451125.1 uncultured Chitinophagales bacterium | reverse complement strand
GTTTTTGTATATTTGCCCTGATTTTTAGAAATCCTTGTCTTAACAACTAACTTAAAATTATTGTATATGTCAGCAGAAAAAATTAAAATGGTCGATGGTCACTTGCACGTACCTGATGAACCTGTAATTCCGTTTATTGAAGGTGATGGTACTGGTCCGGATATCTGGAAAGCATCTGTACGGGTGATGGATGCCGCAGTAGAAAAAGCTTATGGCGGTAAAAGAAAAATACACTGGAAAGAAGTTCTGGCCGGCGAGAAAGCTTATAAACAAACAGGTTCTTGGTTGCCAGATGAGACTTTGTCAACAATTGATGAACATCTCATTGCGATAAAAGGTCCATTGACCACTCCCGTAGGCGGTGGCATTCGTTCATTAAATGTGGCACTTCGTCAGTTGCTCGATTTATATGCATGCGTGCGTCCGGTTCGTTATTTTGATGGTGTTCCGTCTAACTCTAAAGTACCCGATCAGGTAGATATGATAATCTTCCGCGAAAATACAGAAGATATTTATGCCGGAATTGAATGGCTGGAAGGAACAGATGATTGCAAAAAAGTGGTTAACTTTTTAGTTAATGAAATGAATGCTGGAAAAAAAATACGTTTTCCTGAAACATCATCTATTGGTATTAAACCTGTTTCTAAAGAAGGTTCTGAACGTCTTATTCGTTCGGCTTTAAAATATGCACTGCAACATAAACGCAAATCACTGACGTTGGTGCACAAAGGCAATATCATGAAATTTACAGAAGGTAAATTCAAAGAATGGGGATACCAATTAGCTGAGCGTGAGTTTGGCGATCAAGTGTTTACTTGGGCACAATACGACAAAATATTGGCAGAAGACGGACAATCAGTAGCAGATGAAGCACAAAAAGTTGCTTTAGCTGCAGGTAAAATGTTAGTGAAAGATGCTATTGCCGATAATTTTCTGCAACAAATTATTTTGCGACCAAGTGAGTATGATGTCATTGCAACCTTAAATTTAAACGGCGATTATATTTCTGATGCACTTGCTGCATTAGTGGGTGGAATCGGTATTGCACCGGGTGCTAATATCAACTATCTTACCGGAAAAGCAATTTTTGAAGCCACGCATGGAACAGCACCAAAATATGCCAATCAGGATAAAGTGAATCCAAGTTCAGTTATTTTGAGTGGTGTGATGATGTTTGAATTTATGGGATGGCTCGAACCGGCCGAATTAATTTTGAAAGGAATGGAGAAAGCCATTGAAGCAAAAACAGTAACATACGATTTCCACCGTTTGATGGAAGGTGCTACATTATTGAAATGCTCAGAATTTGGCGAAGCCATTATTTCTCATTTCTAACTGTAGGTAAAACAGTATATTTAAGCCGGCATAATTGCCGGCTTTTTTTATCAATATGCAAATTCATCAACTAAATAATGAATACGAAATTCTACTGCGAACTATCCTAAAGGAAGACATCCAAGCTTTTTACAATTTCTCAAAATACATATTCTATGAACTTAATAAATATACGATTGATACTCCCGAAGAGTTTAGTCATAATATCGATATCGAAAAACAAAGAATAGAAAAATTTAGTTTATCGGGTAATTTGCTTCTGGGCGCATTTTATGATGGACAACTTATAGGTGTGCTTGATTTTGTATCGAACAAACGAAAACGCATCAATCATTGGGGTAAGTTTGGAATAAGTTTGCACGAAAATTTTCAGAATATGGGAATTGGCAGGCTAATGTTGCAATATATGATAGACTGGGCAAAGCAAAACGGACAAACAAAGATGATTTTTCTTTCCGTACATGCCAATAATACAAGAGCCATTCATCTCTATAAGAAGATGGGCTTTGTACAAATAGGTTATTTGAAAGATTGCATTCAAGATGTAATATGCGGAAATAAATTTATTGACTCTTTAGATATGATGCTTACTATAAATTAATAAATTTAAATATTATTTTAGCATGCATTCTTAGGAAATAGTAAACTATTTTACACTAAATAGTATAATTGTTTCCAAATATTAAAAAAATATTAGTAAGGCACTATAATTTAATCTAAATTTAAAGCTATAAAATTTAGGTATGCGTTACATTTTTACTTTTTTTCTCATTCTTCACTTTTTCTTACAATCATCGTTTGCACAAATAACCTATAATGCTACTATCAACAGCATAGGCTATTATATAGATGTACAGGCAGTATCCGGATTAAGTAATAAGTTTTCTACAAAAGTAAAATTTCAAATAGATACTGTTAATGCAATCTGGCGCGATGCTTTAGATCCGGTTATTGAAACAATAGCAGGTAAAAAACAAATTATTGGAAGCTTGTTGCAGTTAGATGCAGGCAGTTCATATACGATTAAGGCAATAATATATGACTCGGTTTCAGCAAACACTATTACATTACCCTCAATAACAGCCACCACTATGGCAGAGCCTGTTATTCCCGATGTAAGTAATACCCTATGGGTAAGCCCGAACGGGAGTGGAAATCTTTATAGCAGCAGCCAACCAGGGCGGTTTGAAACGCTGTTTAGTACGGACTACACTAAAGTTGTTTGTGGTACTAAAATAATTTGTAAAGGAGGTTTGTATAACATAGGTGACTTACAGTATAATACCAGAACTTGTTCAGATTTATCACAACCAATTATTATTCAATCCGCACCCGGTGAAATGGCAGTTTTTGATGGCAGTGATACCGCACAAAGTACTCGATTTCCTAATTGGCAAGTATATGATTCAGAGAACAATATTTATAAAACTACTTTTCCATCGACAGATGCTTTTTCTACTTTGCTTAGGTATGATGGAGTTCGATTATTTCCATATTCTGGTTTAGCCGAGGAAACAATTTCGGGCTTAACATATAAAGATGTCTTAAAAAATTGTTCTACTTCTTTTGGTTCAGGTTTCTATAGAGATAAGAGTGGTTTTTATATTAAATTGGCAAACAATGATGTTCCTAACAAAGAAATAATAGTATCAAAGTATGTTCGTCTTCTTAGGATTGATGTGGGGCAATCTAACACGAAATTTATTTTTAATGATATAACAGTAAAAAACTATGGAAAACCTGATATAGTCTATTATAAGTATTTCATTCCTAACCCAAATTGTAATTGTTTTTTTAATCCGAATTGTACATGTTTTATTGAAGTGGCTGATTCTAATACTATTTTAGATTATTATGATGCAAAAGCATTTGAATTTAGAGGTATAAAAAATGTATTTTATAATAATTGTATATTTGAATATAATACTATTTCTGTTTTTTTTCAAACACAAAGCGATGTAAATTGTGATAATATTATTATTCAAAACTGCACGTTTACAGACAATTCCGGATTATGGAATCATTCAGCATATAAAAATTCTGCGCTCTCTAATTCTTTTAGTTTTACTGAATCTAACTTATCTGGATCGAATAGCCCAGGCAAATACGGTAGAAATTTACAGGCATCAGCTGTTGCCTTTAATTATGGTGCCACTAGCTTAAAAAATATAATTGTACGTAACAATACTTTTGAAGGTTTAGTCGCCACATTAGGTATAAAAGGCAGTGGTAATAATCCTTTGCCAGCTTATGATGTTGATTTTGATAGTAACACCATTAATAATTGTTATAATGCTATGGGAAATGCAGAAATCTCTTGCAATAGTAGAGCTTGGGGAAATAAATTAAGTAATTGCTTAGCTGGTTATTCAACAATTGCTGTTCACGGTAATCCTAATATTGGCCCAGTTTATATTTTCAGAAATATTTTCGGAAAGATGATAGATAGAACCACAATCATTAGAAATGATGCATTAAACTTCCCACCAAATTTTTACGTACATTACTACAGTTGTCAAACCACAGCATATAAGAATTGGGCAACTGCTCTAAAATTAGATGGTGGAACTTCACATATCAATAACAACCTTGATATCTTTTTTATCCATAATACGGTCTTTGCAAGAGATAGCTTTGCATTCAGTTTTTATATTGGCAGCAGAAATTTGCGTACACTAACCAGCATTAATAATATCTATTATTCTAATTTTAATGCAGCAAAATTTGAAAATATTGCCAACGAAAAAGATTATTACTATAAATCTACTCGCGATAATTATTTTTCTAAATTCGGAGCTTCAGGAATTGTAAGCATTGGTGCAAATTGGACTTCTTGTATTACTACCAACCGAGCAGATTCATTAGATGCAATTTTGCGGCGTATTACTGGCAACAACAATACCGATATGTTGCAAATAAAAGAAGGGTTTGATGCATATCCTGCTTTTACTGATACAGCCAATAATAATTATATTTTAGCAAATGGAAGTCCTTTAATAGATACAGGAATAAAAGTGCCAAATATTAGTGATGTTTTAGGAATAAATTATTTTTGCAAAGCACCAGAAATTGGTGCCATAGAAAATAAAGATTGTATTATAGTTTTACCGGTTCCCTTGCTATCTTTAACTGCCGATCCGATAGAAAATAAATTTATTAGAATCAACTGGAAGGTGGCACAAGAAATAAATCTGAAAGATTATGTGTTAGAAAGAAGTGAAGATGGCATCCACTATCACAAAATTGCAATAATTCTACCGTCAAGTTCACAGAGTTATGAAAAATATTATGCTTATGATGACTTCGATGTGCAACCCAATGTTTACTATTACTACAGATTAAGAATGGAAGATAATGATGAAACTTATAAATATTCACACATAGTTTCAGCAAAATTGATAAAAAATGCATCCATTGAAATAATTGCTAAACCGAATCCATTCCAATCGGAAATCCAACTGCAAACTTCCGGAATAGAACCCGATTCACCCTTTTTCCTAAAAGTATTCAATTCGCTCGGTAATGAAATTTATAACAACGAATATAAGGGAAGCGGCTTGTTTTTAATTAATACAGCATTGTGGTCTAATGGATTTTATACACTTATTATTGATACAGAAAATAGGAATAGAAAATCCATTAAGCTGGTTAAAATGTAATTGAATTAATAATGTTTCAAGTATAGCCTAAGCTTTGGGCTGCTTTAAAATAAAATTTATCCACTTTCCCGTATTTTATTTGCATTTATTTTGTCTGCTGTCAAATAAATTTTTAGCTTAGTTGTGCAGATTTAGAAAACGATAAAACACACTCTTGTGGCAAAGCAAAAAAAACAATTAAAACACATCGCAATAGCCGGAAACATTGGCTCCGGTAAGACAACACTCACAGAAAGGCTGGCAAAACACTACGG
>CAYVGM010000208.1:1396-5250 GCA_964451125.1 uncultured Chitinophagales bacterium | reverse complement strand
CAAGTAGGTTCATGCAATGCTGCTAATATTATTCCGGTTTCACCAACTGATTCTATTCCACCAAATGCAATTATTTTGTGTTTTACCAGTGATTCTGTCAATACAATATACAATGTGAATGGCTTGTGTAACTTAGGCTATCCAATCTATGTAGTGCAAAGCAGTTGTACACGTACTATTGGTGCATTTACAAATGCTCCAAGTTGTTCATCTACTGCAACTACACGTTACCGAAAAACCATTGCTATTGACACCAGACAAAATTGTCAGGATAATTTTGTGTATGACAGATGTGGCATTTTTAATTTAGACGGAACTTATGCTATCCGTCAGCAGGGAACAGATACTTCAAGAGTGAGCAATAATGGTATCAGAAGAAATACGGTTGACAGCTGTGGCGGTATAGATTATACAAAACTCATCTTTAATTCAGATACACTATTAAAATTACCGCTGAGTACTAATCTGTGCAATGCCGGAAAATATTTTATTAAGGCAATTACAAATCCGGAAGGGACTCAACCTGTATCAAATACCATCAGCTATGAATTGAAATGTGTAGATATAAACACAAATATTGTCAGACAAGAATTTTGCAGTGGAAATACAACCAATATTCAAATTGATGGCACAGATCCGAATGCAACCTATAGCTGGACGGTCAGTGGAGGAGCAGGTATTTCAGGAGCAACAAACGGAACTGGTACATCAATTCAACAAACACTTACTTATACTGGAACAAGTAAAGACAGTTTAACTTATACCATAACAGCTTCTGATGGCAATTGCACCAAATCTACACAAGTAAATGTGGTGGTGAAAAATTGTGATACTTGTAATCTGGGATTTCAAATTAACGGAAATACGAGTATTTGCAATGGGCAATCTACTATACTGTCAGTTGCCGTGCAGGCAGATTCCTTGCGATGGAATACAGGAGCTTCATCTAATTCTATCACAGTTTCTCAAGCAGGTACTTACTCCGTAACGGTTTATAAAAATGGATGTTCAAAAACCGAAGCGGTAACCGTTAATGTAAATCAGTTGAGTGTTGCAATATCAGGAAACCGCACTTTTTGTAGTGGTCAAAGCACTACATTAGTTGCTGAAGGAGCATTTGATTCTCTGAGATGGAATAATGGCATTACTACTACATTTAACACCATTTCACAACAGGGAACTTATAGTGTAATTGCTTATCAAAATGGTTGTTCAGCCAATGCTGCTGTGATTGTAAGTGTTCAGCAAGTTGATGTCAGTATTACGGGTGATACTTCACTGTGTAGAGGTGAAAGTACAATCTTAACTTCAGTTGGTCAATTTGATTCTGTCCGTTGGAATACAGGTGAAACTACAAATTCAATAACCGTTTCAAACACAGGTATTTATAGTGTTACGGCATATAGTAATGGGTGTTCTGCTTCATCAGATATAAGTGTGCGTATAATATCTTTAGACTTAGTAGTAGAAGGGGACCCTGTTCTTTGCGGTGGTACAACTGCAACAATTTCAGCTAATGGTCAATTTGACTCAGTAAGATGGAGTAATAATGCAACCACTCAGACTATACAAGTTACTGTTGCCGGTACTTATTTTGTAACTGCTTATTTAGATGGTTGTTCAATATCCGGACAGTTTACTGTTTCCAGAATTAGTATAGATTATATATTGCCAAAAAAAGAAGATACGATTTGCCCGGGCGATACGGCTAAATTCATATTATTTGCCGGAGATTTAGGTTTAGTAGCTGTAGACACCTTTAGTTTTACTTCACCTGGTACTTATAATATTTCATATCAAACTCCTAATTGTGGAATTTACAAAAATATTGTTACTGTTTATCCAAGGCAGATTGAAAAGCCTGATATCAGTGGTGGTTTGTTCATTTGTGGTCAGCAAACTACTACCTTAGATGCCGGTAGCGGATATGATTCTTATTTGTGGCTACCGAATAGAGAGAATACACAAACAATTACTACAGGAAATACAGGCACATATATAGTTACAGGATTTATAGGTCGTTGTTTTGCAAGCGATACAGTTGTTGTCCGGTCTGCACCTTTGCCGGCTTCATTTCATCTTGGAAATGATACAACATATTGTAATAATTTTTCCCGAATACTTTCTACCGGTGATGCAACCACAGTTTGGAGTACAGGAGCAACTGCAGCAGCAATTACTGTAACCGGTGCAGGTACTTATATTGCTACTATTACCAATGCATGTGGTTTTACCAGCGATACAATAGTCATAAAACAAGCTAATAGTCCTGTTGTAAATTTAGGAAATGATACTACTATTTGTAACAGCAATCTTATTTTGCTTGCACCTTTGAATATGGCATCCTATTTATGGAATACGCAGGAAACGACTTCTTCTATTTCAGTTAATACTCCCGGTAAGTATTGGGTAGTTGTTACAGATTCCAATCATTGTCAATCGGTTGATTCAGTTACAATCGGAAATAATTGTATGCATGATGTCTGGATACCAACTGCATTTTCGCCCAATGGTGATGGCATCAATGATGTATTTATGGTCAGAAGTTCCGGGAATTTTATAACCGTTAAAAAAATGCTGATTTATGATCGTTGGGGACAACTTCTTTTCAGTGCTTATGATGTTCCGGCAAATGATGTAAGTAAAGGTTGGGATGGAACATATAAAGGTAAAACAGCTCAGCTGGAATCTTATGGTTTTGTAATCGAAACAGAAGATACCAATGTGGGAATGAAAAAAACGTTTAAAGGAAATGTTACTATAATCAGATAAACGATGAGAATTATTATCAGCCTGACTCTTACATTGCTGGGATTTAGCAATATTATGTCAGGACAAACTATCAGCCTTACACAACATGGGAATAACAGTTTCTGCTATTCAGGAATTGACTCATTTCTGGTTTCCTGGTCGAATATTCCTGCCGGAAGTAATATCGTGTTTTATCAGTCTACTAACCCAAATTTTAATCCATATGCAGGACAGGGAGACAGTATAGGATTTATTCATATCGACAACAGTAATACCAGTAATGGACAACCGATTACATCAACATGCCCTCGAATATTAGGTATTTTTATTGATGCATGCAATGATAACGGTCGGTCTGAACCTGCCAACGAATATATATTAATGACCTCCGGGAAAGGTTTTAAAGTCAGTAATTTACAAATAGATATTCCGAACAATACAGATATCAACTTTGGCACTAATCCATGTACTTTTGCAACACCCAATGCAGCTACGATGAACTTGTTTTATCAGCAATCCTGCAATGCCGCTAATATCTTACCAGCGGGACAAGCGGATTCTATTCCTCCGGATGCATTAGTAATTGTATTTACCGGTAATGGCGTTGACTTTGCCTACAACTTTAATGAACTCTGCAATACCGGGCAAAAAGTTTATATTCTACAAAGTTCTTGTACTCATAGTCCTACTTCGGGGTCTTTTGCTAATAATGCTCCCAATCAAACACTTTGTGTCAGCAGTTATCGTACCACTACCATTTACAACAGAAACTGTACAGATAAATTGGCTTATGACAGATGTGGATTGCCTGTTTTTGATAATGCTAATCCAAATGCCGGAGATGGCGATTATGTCATTCATCTCGATAATACAGATACATCCAGTGTCGCTAATGGCGGAGTTTTGAATAATACCACAAATAAATGCAATGGTATTATATTGGATTCTGTTGTTGGTGCAAAATATATAGCTTACACCGTACCAAACGGCCAAAACGGTAATCCGCTGAATTTTTGCAATACAGGTACGCATTATATCAAAGCAATTACTCATCCGAATGGGTCACAACCGATATCTAATACACTAAATTTTATCTTAAATTG
>CAYVGM010000208.1:0-1296 GCA_964451125.1 uncultured Chitinophagales bacterium | reverse complement strand
TTATCACTTTCAGCAGGTTCTAACCCAAGTGCCAACTGGACGAAAGACAATGTAGTATTTGCCAACACGACAAATGTTACTGTTACACAGCCCGGCAGATATATTGCATCTGTAACCAATGGTTGCGGCACGGTGTCAGACACCATAAATATAAGTCTTAGCACAATTACTAAACCAAATATAGGCGATACCATTGCAAAATGTCAAAATGTTTGGCTAACACTTAATGCCGGAGCTGGGTACGATTCCTACCTTTGGAATACAAATGAACAGACACAAAGCATACAAGTCTTGAATGAAGGAAAATACATTGTAACTGTTTCCAAGAATAATTGCAGTATATCTGATACCGTTTTTATTAGAGAAGTATTGCCACCAAAAGCCTTTGAGCTTGGAAATGATACATCATTCTGCGGTAATTTTTCACTTATTTTGCAAGCTATATCAAGTACAACACGGTGGAATAATAATTTTACCGGAAGTCAACTGACGGTAAACACTCGAGGTACATATATTGCTCTGGACTCTAATACATGCGGAAAGTTTGCAGATACGATTCACATAGTTCAACATGTAGTACCACAACCGGATTTAGGTGAAGATTTGGTATTTTGTGACAGTACAGTCTTGAGTATTGGCAATATTGATTTTAACTCAATTCTTTGGAGCACACTAGATACTACACCTGAAATTACGGTAAATCAATCCGGTTTATATACGGTAGTTGTCAGAAATCAATTTTGCAGTGGAAAAGACAGTATTCAAGTTACACACGATTGTCCTTTTAATGTTTACTTACCAAGTGCATTCTCTCCAAATTTAGATAGCTATAATGATTTCTTATTTCCTTTGAGTGATATTAAAGGCATTACCATTCTTAATTTCTCAGTCTATAATCGCTGGGGTGAATTGTTGTTTTATAAAACAGATTTTCAGGCAAATGATAAAACACAAGGCTGGGATGGAAATTATAAAGGAACACCATGCGATGTTGATGACTATGTTTACACAATGGAAGTAGTTTCTGTACCAGGGGAGAAGAAGCATTACAAAGGAATGTTTTCTTTGCTACGTTGACACAGTTGACTTATTGAATATACGTCATATATGCTATTTGTAAATCTTAACGTAATTTTTGATTAAGAAATTTTATTTTTGAGCTATGAAATATTCTACTTTAGTACTTACACTTTTACTTTTTGTTTCTTGTAATTCTCAAAACAAAAAAACAGAAAACTGCGAAACAGCCACACAAACATCAGGATATATATTGTCTGCTGACGATTTTGAGAAAAA
>CAYVGM010000207.1:1438-5294 GCA_964451125.1 uncultured Chitinophagales bacterium | reverse complement strand
ATTAACTATTTTATCACCTTTTTTACCTTAACTCAATCTCAGGTTATTAAGTATTATTTTACAAAAAGCATATTATATGAGCAAATTTCCTCTCATTTTCAACTATTTACTTTAACAATTATTCTAGTAACAAACTAAATTTTTACTCTTTAACCCTGAGCAATATTTTAAAAAATTGACTTTTATCAATAATATTTATTACTCCTATTGCATTTTTGATATTTTTCTTAAAAAATAAAATACTGCAAATCAATTAGTTAAATACTATTTTGTTAAAAAGTAGTACTATGTATTGCATAGTTCATTGTTTAGGCTGTATATTTGCATTATCAATTACATGGTATAACAATTAAATCAAAACACACATGAACAATATCTTAATCGCAGCCTTTACCTTAACTATGGTACCTGCAATCTGTAAAAATGCATTAGCTGAAGAAAAAGACGCCTTAACAAATCAGCTTCCTGTTGTAAAACCAAACTTCAGTGCAAAATTAATTGCTGATGAAAAAGACCAGCAAACCGTACAAGTAGACTTTGACTATATCATTGACGAAAATGGAAAAGGGTATGTTACTTATATCCAATCTCAGGATGAAGGCATTAAAAATGAGGTAATCAGATTTATCGAAAACTCAACCTATCATTTTTCCATACAACCCGGAAAAATTTATAATATGAAATTATCGTTTATCAGATAAGAGTCAAGAGTCAAGAGTCAAGAGTCAAGAATCAAGAATCAAGAATCAAGAGTCAAGATAATATAACAACCAATTACTAATTACTAATTACTATTCACCAATCACAAACAACTAAAAACCAATAACCAATAACTAATCACCAATGACCAATGACCAATGACCAATCACAATCAAAATCAAAAATAAAATATGACAACAACATCATCATCAACTTTTAATACGGAGAACACTAAGGTTCAGATGCGTAAGGGCATTTTGGAATTTTGCATACTCGGTATTATCTCGCGGGGCGAAGTTTATGCATCAGACATACTCGACTCGTTGAAAGCTGCCAATATTTTAGTGGTGGAAGGTACTGTTTACCCTCTGCTTACAAGATTGAAAAATGCAGGCTTGCTTACCTACCAATGGAAAGAATCAAGTTCGGGACCTCCTCGAAAGTATTTCACCCTTACCGGCACCGGCTACAGAGCTTATGACGAACTCAAAGAAACATGGAATGAACTCGCTGATGCCGTAGTCAAAACAACTGATATCAAATCAACTCAAAATCCAACTATTTAACCATAAAAAACACACCAAAATGAACAAGACATATAATATCAATCTGGCAGGGCAAATATTCACCATCAATGATGATGCGTATGAATCACTTTCAGGCTACCTGCAATCTTTGCGACAATTTTATAAAAATGAGATTGACCGTGATGAAATTATAAAAGACATAGAATCCCGTTTTGCTGAATTATTCTTAGCAAAAGGAAAAGGCTATATCGTAACTAAGAAAGATACAGACGAAGTGATAGGCATGATGGGAAAACCTCAGGATTTTGACTCCAATTACACAGAAGATGAAGTAGAAACTGAAACTGCAAATGCTCAATTTCTAAATACAGCTTACGAAACAAAAAAACGCGTATATCGTGACTCTCATGATATGATAGTAGCCGGTGTATGCTCAGGATTAGCTAAGTACTTTGGTATAGATGATCCTATCTGGTTCCGTATCGGATTTGTATTGATTACATTGTTTACTGGATTAGGGTTTCTGGTATATCCACTCTTGTGGTTAATCATACCTGAAGCCACTACCAGCTCACAAAAACTGACTATGCGTGGGGAAAATGTAAATCTGTCTTCTATTGAAAAGACGGTAAAGGAAGAACCAATGCAACGTAAAGGTGCAGGCAACCAAATCTTAGAATTTATAGGAGGATTAATTAAATTGTTTTTTAAATCCTTATTATACTTAGGTGTATTAGTATTGGGTATTGTTGCATTGGCGGTAGTAATTAGTCTGTTGGCAACTTTCTTTGGATTAGGTACTGCGCTGATAGCCGGTAATCCATTACTGACCAAATATTTCTTTGAAAACAATTCAGTATGCTGGTTAATTGGTATCGGAGGCATTTTAGCAACGGTAGTGCCTATAATTTTATTCGTACTGGGTGTAGTGCATGTGTTCAGTAAAACTAACAAACCGCTGAAGAAAAATATCTTATTTCCTCTGATTGGGTTATTTTTATTTGGTGTATTGCTCTTAAACATCGTCTATTCAAATGGTAAAAAGCTCATCGCCGAACATCAAAAAATTACTCAAAGTGTGCCATTGTATGAATCATCAAAATTTGACACAATTGAATTAAGTATGGCCTTTTCAGAAGAGAAGAAAAATATAGATGGTGTACAGATTAACAGCTTTCGGGATTTCATCGACTTTATTTCCCATAATGATGAAATAAACATACCTGTTGACATAAAAATATTACCTACCAATTCAGATTCATTTATTGTGGTAAGAGAATTTTCTGCAAATGGTAAAGATGAAAAGACAGCTTTAGAAAATGCTACAGATATCACACACAACATTATACAAAAAGGCAATCAAATAGTTATTGATCCTTATATCGGAATTAATATTCCGAAATCAAAATTCCGAAATCAAAAACTGATAGTAAAAGTGTACGTGCCTGAAGGAAAAAAAATCAAGTGGAACGAAAGAGTTGAAGATTTTATGGATGAAGATAAATTAGATATCAACTGGAGTGTTGCAGGTAATAGTTCTAAAGAAATAAACAATTTAAAAATTCAACTGAATACCATCAAAGACTCTACCAATATCAATATTCATATTGACTCCAATAATCCGGATTTACAGGAAGCCATACAAGACGTAAAAGAACAGCTCAATGATAAACAAGATGAGCTTAATGATAAACTGGATGAATTGATAGATGCTAAAATCAGTGGCGAGCACTATCTGTTTAAAATGCATAACGGAGAGTTATTTCCGTTAGACTAGACTGGTGTTTATTTTTATGGAACGCCTGTCGGAACTATCCGGCAGGCGTTTTCATTTCAAGATGCAATCAGGATGATTAATAATTTTGGTAATTTTTGGCGGAATGGACAATATTTTACCACCCCCTGCCCCCCTCCTTAGAAAGGAGGGGGAATTAAAGGGGGTGGTAGTAGTAAACCTGTTTCAGGACGAGACAAGCACCTAATTACTATACTTCATCTGCCATGGCAGCTTGTTTCATTTCTGTGGCTAAGTTCTTACCCAAATATTTATCAATGCCGTTATGTACCCAATAGATAACAGGAGTTAGTAATACAGCCATGAAAAATTTATAAATATAATTGCCTACACATACCGACATTACTACATAAAATGGCCATGCTTTTCCATTAGACTCACTGATGTATTTGGGATATAAATAAAATGCGATAAACAACACGACAAAACTGTCTATAAATTGAGAAACTACCGTAGAACCTGTACTTCTCAGCCATATATATTTCTCGCCACTCCACTTCTTAATCTTATGAAAAATAATTACATCTACTACCTGACCAATTAAAAAGGCAATAAGCGAGCCCAAGATGATGGCTAATCCTTGACCGAAAATCTGTGCATAGGCGGATTGCATATTATTTACACCAACATCAGCTTTAGAAGCAGGCCACCAGTCTGCCGGTACTAATTGAATGGCGAGATAATACATGAAGAAAGCATACGCGAGCAACCCGGCTGTGAGATAGGATAAGAAACGAACACCTCGTTCACCATAGTATTCATTAATGATGTCTGTCATAATAAATACGACAGGCCAAAGCAATACGCCTGCAGTCAGATTAAATGAAAAGTCATT
>CAYVGM010000207.1:0-1338 GCA_964451125.1 uncultured Chitinophagales bacterium | reverse complement strand
TTCCAAAAACATTTAGCCGTTATGGAAATATCAACATAGGCATTATGTGCATCTTCAAAATCAGCGTCAAACAATTTATAATGCAATTCTGTAAGTTTAGGCCATTTAAACCCATATTTACTCGGTATACGGCATAAATTAACGCCACTTTGCATGGTACATATTCGTTTTTTAATCGGAATAATATTGTGTTTGTTTTTGCGCAACAACTCCGCTCCTACTATCATTTCGTCAAAAGCCATATTGTGTGCCACCAGCACTTCTGCAGTCTGTGCAGCTTCATAAAATGAAGCTAAAGCCAGTTCGAGTGGAATACCTTTTTGATTAGCTAAGTCAGTAGTGATACCATGTACATACGCAGCCTCTTTGGGAATTGTGTATCCTTCTGGTTTTATGATTAAATCTGCTTCTTGCAGTTTATTTCCCTCTTTGTCATAAAGCATATAAGCCAGCTGCACCATTCGGGGCCAATTGTCGAGTTTGCTTAACGGAGCTTTCCAGTCTTTGGGTAGTCCGGTGGTTTCTGTATCAAAAAATAAGTACATGTTTTCTTTTCAAAATTTCAAACTGCAAAAGTCATTTCTGCGATTGAGTCGCAAGTTCCTAAAAAATCTATTCTAAATCAATAAAACTCAAAAATTATCCACAATTTTCTTAGTTTAAGTACAAATTTCATGCGTAAAACATTGAAGATAAACTAAATTCACATGCGTGAATAATCGCTTGAATTTATTACTTGTATTTTGAAGAAATTTGCACGGTATTTGATTCAGATTGCATACTAACGCTAAACGATATGAACTTTTTTACAATTTTGAACAAAAGAAACATGAAAACCTTACTTGTTACTCTCTTGTTTGTATCATCAAACATCATGCACGGAGCAGAAGTCTACTTATGCAAAACCGTTAAAAAGGGTATTCCTGTTGAAGCTCAAACTACTTGGGATGCCAAGAAAGATAATATTTGTATTGTATTCAATCACGATAAGCCTTTACAAAATAATGCGGTTTATAAACTTAGCATAGCAAGGCGCGTAGAAAAATACTATTTCTGGCGATTTTCCAACAAGGATATTTTTGTAAAAAAAGGACAATCTCAAATAGTTACGCACTCTGTAATACAAGAACCCGGTGATTATATCATTTCCATTATTGACAACAATGGCTATATTCTGGCTGAGCAAAGCTGCACAATAAAATAATTCTAACTTCATTTAGAATAAACCATTATCTCAGCTGATTTCGTTTATTTTGCATAGTCAAAGTGCAATATGAATTTTATTCATCACGATTTATTTTACAGCCGGCATTAGACTCATCATTAGTTACTCTTCCT
>CAYVGM010000206.1:0-5303 GCA_964451125.1 uncultured Chitinophagales bacterium | reverse complement strand
ACAATGCCAATGTAAAAAAATACAATTATACTCAATACTCTGCTCATAGACTAGGAATTTGTAACAGCAAGCAGTTGTCTGGAAGCGTCCTTAGTATCTACTTTTTCAATGACATGCGTAATGATGCCTTTTTCATTAATGACAAAGGTAGTGCGCAAAATGCCCATATATTCTCTGCCCATAAATTTCTTCAACCCCCAAACACCATATGCTTCAGCTATACTGTGGTCAGTATCCGGAATCAATTGAAATGGCAACTCATGCTTTGTTTTAAATTTTTCATGCTTAGCTTCATTATCCGGACTTACGCCCACTATGGTAAATCCTTTTTTAGTCAATGAAGCATAGTTATCTCTGAAACTGCAAGCCTCTGCCGTACAGCCCGGCGTATCGTCTTTTGGGTAAAAATAGAGGACTGTTATTTTCCCTTTAAAATCATAGCCCGAAATTTTTGGAGCTTTGGTTCCTGTAGTAAGCATATTTTAGTTTTTAAATGTTTGAGTAAAGATAGTCTGATTATTCACTTGGTCGGTAACAATAATTTTCAATTCATGTGTGCCACTCTTACAAAATTCATCCATCAGGTATTCAATAGTATCTTCTTTGGCATCGTAATAAAAATTTATCCAGCTGCCGTCAATATAGCCCACGTAAGATTTTATTCCCGATAGCGTGTCTGTGATTTTGGCCAGAATGCGGTTATCCTTGAATGAATCTTGTCTTGCATTGAGCAGGCTGATTTGAGGTTTCTCTTTATCTGT
Organism: uncultured Chitinophagales bacterium; assembly: GCA_964451125.1. Taxonomy (GTDB): domain Bacteria; phylum Bacteroidota; class Bacteroidia; order Chitinophagales; family JADIYW01; genus JADJSS01. Next base: position 4,542 of record CAYVGM010000206.1, on the reverse strand, counting down.
TTTAATATAAAAATCACCTAGTTCTTTAGTTTGTGCAGTCAGCCAGTTGGCATGGGTTTCTGTAGTCAAAAACTTTTCTTTTCCCTTGTGATTGCGCACTACAATACAAGCTTTATTTCTGTCTGCCGCAGGTAATTTGCGACTCATTATTTCTATCTCACTTGATTTGTATAATGGAATAAACTGATTGTTACCTATTTTATGAATACTCGAGTAAATGCCCGATTTTTTAGCAGTATCCATGGCATAAGATAAAGTCAGATGGTCGTAAAATGTATTTTCGGGAAAAGAAACATGACATTTCGGTTTTTGCAACAGGTTTTTTTTAGCATAGTTAAATGCATTTTTTTTAACCGGTTTTGGCTTTAAGTTAACAGTCAATTTAAATCGAACTTGCGTTTCATTTTTATTGACATCAAAACATCGGATCAAAATGGCAAGCGTGTCATTATCTTTCACTCGCAGCATACCGGAAGTACTGAGGTTGTCAAATATCTTTAACGGATTGTTGGGCAATTTAAAACACAAATAATTGTCCAAACTTGATGTACATTGTTCTTTAAAATCTACAAAAGCTGCTACTCCTCGCGTAGTAGAAAAATCAATTTCATCTTGTGTAAAAGCATATTGAAGGATATTGTTTGCATATAATTCAATACGGTATATGCCATTTTTGTTAGCAGAATTTTCTTGCGCATCATATCCTTTTAAAGAAAATCCTATTGTGTTGGCAGTTGCCACTACCGGAGCAGAAGGGCTTAGATAATCATCTATCTTTTTTAATTTAATGGCATTTGTTTCTGCGCTGTAATAGCTTTCGTTGATGTTGTAAATCTTTAATTCTGAAATAGTGGGTGCTTGATTGTCTTTGTATGCATAATTAAACAAAATCGGATTAAGCGCATGTTCTGTTTTTGTATCACGAATTTCAAAATGCAAATGCGGACCGCTGCTGCCGCCTGTATTTCCGGAGTAGGCTACTTGTTGTTCTTTTTTTACAGGAAGCTTATTTGAAGCAGGGTAAATATCAATTTCGGATAATTGCTGCTTATAAATTTCATCATGTACATACTTTTCAATTTCATCTGTAAACCGGCTGAGGTGCCCATAAACACTGGTAAATCCATTTGTATGGGTGATATAAAGCGCCTTGCCGTATCCAAATGCAGATACTTTTATCCGGGATATGTAGCCATCATAAATAGCATAAACAGGATAGCCTTCTTTCTCGTTGGTTTTAATATCAATACCGGAATGGAAATGTGCCGGACGAGGCTCGGCAAAACATCCTGCTAAATCAAATGGCAAATCCATGGGCTTGGCAAACGGGATAGATTTATAAGATTGGCTTTGAGCAATAGCAATCGTATTCAGTATAAGAATCAAAATAGCAAAAGGCAATTTCATTCAACTAAATTACAAGAAATTGTCGTTCACACACTATGTGATATAAGGTGTGATATTTCTTTAATATTGCTCAATCTTCATCATTCGTTTTATCTCATTTTTATTTACAAAAAAAATGTAGTAAGTTGAGGAAGTTAATTTATGTTGTTCGACAAATATCAAACTAAAGAAAATTTCTGGGACGAAATGGCCTTTGCAGACGGTCGTATTCGTCCGCATTATCAGAATCTGTTTGACGAACTGAATAATATGGATATTTCCGTATTGAACCAGAAAGAGGAAATTGCAAAAAAAATGTTCATGAATCAAGGAATAACTTTTACGGTCTATTCCGGTGATGAAGGCATTGAACGCATTTTCCCGTTTGATATCATACCCCGAATTATTACAGCTAACGAATGGGATTTTATCTCCAGAGGCATCGAGCAACGGATGAAAGCACTCAACTTGTTTATCCATGATATTTACCACGAACAAAACATCCTCAAAGAGGGCATTGCTCCGGTAGATTTGATAGCTACTTGCCCGCATTATAACCGGGAAGTATTTGGCATAGATGTACCGCATAATATTTATGTACATATTGCCGGCATCGATTTAGTGCGCGATGCTGATGGCACGTATTATGTACTGGAAGATAATCTGCGCACGCCCTCCGGTGTATCCTATATGATGGAGAACCGAGATGTAACCAAATCAATTTTTCCGGAGCTGATGAACCGCTACAACGTAAGACGTGTCAGCGATTATCCTTTAGAACTGCAAAAAATATTAGTTACGCTCGCACCCAATCAGATGCAAAATCCTTGTGTGGTCATTCTCACGCCGGGTGCTTATAATTCTGCCTACTACGAACATACTTTTCTAACACGATATATGGGCGTGGAGCTGGTGGAGGGCCGGGATTTGGTGGTAGAAAATCATACAGTGTACATGAAAACCACGCATGGCTTAAAACAAGTGGATGTCATTTATCGCAGGGTAGATGATGAGTTTTTAGACCCTTTAGTATTTCGTCCTGACAGTCTCTTGGGTGTACCTGGGCTATTGTCTGCTTATCGCAAGGGCAGAGTAAGCATTGTAAATGCCATGGGTAATGGCGTAGCCGATGATAAAGCCGTGTATGCCTTTGTTCCTGATATGATAAAATATTATTTGAATGAAGAGCCTTTACTAAAAAACGTACCTACTTATAAGATGGAAAATTTGGATGAACGCAAATACGTTTTTGAAAACATGCACAGAATGGTGGTAAAGCGGACAAATGAAAGTGGCGGTTATGGTATGCTGATGGGTGAAAGTGCAAGTGATGAAGAAATAGAAAAATTTAAACGTGCTATCGAGAGTGAACCGCGTTTTTATATTGCACAGCCCACGATTAAAATATCAACCGTACCTTGTTATATGCAAGGCAAACTAACTCCTCGCCATGTTGACTTGAGGCCTTATGCCTTATATGGTCCGGATGGTTTTAAGTTGGTTTCAGGCGGCCTGACTCGCGTGGCATTAAAAGAAGGTTCTTTGGTGGTCAACTCATCACAAGGTGGTGGCAGCAAAGACACATGGGTGATTGACTGAAAGAAATGAGATTTATATTACATATTGAGTAGTGTATGTTGAGTAGAATTGCAGATTCGTTATTTTGGATGAACCGCTATGTAGAGCGGGCTGAAGGCATGTTGCGCATGCTGAAAATTAATTATGCCACTTCCTTAGACCATAGCGGAAGCCATGCTTATGACTGGCAACCTGTTTTGTCCATCTTTACTTATCTGGAGGATAATAAAATCAACAGCATGCGCCATCAGTCGCAAGAGGTATTAAAATATATTATTTCTGACAAACAGAATGAAAACTCTATTCGTTCCATTATTACGAAAGCCAGAGAGAATGCACGCGGATTACAAGACCAAATCACGAAAGAAGTTTGGGAAAGCATCAACGAATATTATCTTAGGTTTAGCTCCGGCAGAATAGATGAATTGCTCGATACTAATCAGCAGGCTTATGCTATCAGCTCGCTTATAGACCAGAGTTTATTTTATTACGGAGTAGCTGAAGTAACGATGCCAAGAGGCGAGGGGTGGAATTTTATGGGCATCGGAAAAAATATCGAAAGAGCATTACAAACCGCAGATATTCTGGAAATACGTTTTCAGGATATCAATTATGACCTCAGTAACCCGATGGATATTCTCTACTGGAAAAATTTATTGCTTTCGGTATCCGGATATGAGTTTTATCTGAAAACATATCCTACCGGTTTGCAAACACAAAATGTGCTGAACATGATTTTGATGAATACCGATTTTCCAAGGTCTATCTTATATTCTGTGAAAAAGATTTATTTCATTATGGAAAAACTGGCACATGAAAATACAGATGATGAAAAAACATTGCTGAGAAAAATCGGCAAGCTGAAAAGCCAGATTGAATATGCCGATTTGCAATCAATTCAGGAAAAAGGATTACACCACTTTCTGGAAGAATTGCGCGAAGAACTTTATCAGTTTAGCAGTGAGCTCAGTAAAATCTATTTTGCCTATCGTTAATCCCATTCTTTATCTCATTTATGTCCATTTACAAGATTCACCATATTACCAAATATCTATACGACCGTGAGGTGATTGAAAATGCCAATCAGATAAAAATATTTCCATTCCCTAAAGAAGGTCAAGATATCCTGAGTCAGGAAATTAAGATAAGTGGCAATCCGGATATCTTTAGGTTTTTTGATTACTGGGGTAATGCAACCGGGTATTTCACTCAGAATCCTCCGCATCATGAATTGGTCATAGACAGCCGCCTGATTGTACGAACCATTGGTCAGGAAATTGATGAGAGCCGTTCATCCATGCAAGAATGGGTCGAGATTCATGAACAAATCAAGAGCGATATTATCTTGTTTGATTATGCCCTGAAAGAGAAAATTGAAAACCAGGAGCTTATTGATGATTTAATTGAACAACTGGCACTTCGCAAACAACCGCCCCTTCAAGCTGCGTTAATAATAAACAAATATATTTATGAGAACTATAAATATGTAAAAGGCATCACGACTATTGAGACGACTATCGATGAAATTATTCAATTAAAATCAGGTGTCTGTCAGGATTTTGCCCATTTGCTTTTACA
>CAYVGM010000205.1:3876-5313 GCA_964451125.1 uncultured Chitinophagales bacterium | reverse complement strand
AAAAAAATCAACTATTTTTAATTTAAAACACTTGGCCCAAACTCAGGTGAAAAAGAAATTGACGAGTAAAAAGGCATTTAGTGAGATAATAATAAGAGCTATAATCCAAGCTAAAATCTTGGTCAATGGTTTGTTGACAAATTTTCCCATCAATGTAGTATTTCCGGTAAACCGGATTAAAGGCACAACGGCGAAACTCAGTTGCATAGATAAAACCACCTGACTGAATACCAACAATTTTCCGGTACCACTTTCGCCATAATAAATAGCCACCAGCATAGCCGGAATGATAGCAAGCAAACGAGTAATTAAGCGACGAAGCCAGGGTCTTAGTCGTAAGTTGATAAACCCTTCCATGACAATTTGCCCCGATAAAGTGCCTGTTAAAGTCGAGTTTTGCCCGGAGGCTAATAAGGCAACCCCAAATAAAACAGAAGCCAGCTTGTTGCCCAACAAGGGTTCTAACAGCTTATGGGCATCATAGATATCTGCCACATCTGTATGTTGATTGTAATGGAAAACTGAAGCAGCTAAAATTAATATTGAGGCATTGATAAAAAATGCCAGCATCAAAGATAATGTGGAATCAATTGTAGCAAATCGGATGGCCTCTTTCTTACCCTCATCATTTCTTTCATATTGACGCGTTTGCACAATACTGCTATGCAGATACAGATTGTGTGGCATCACGGTAGCTCCCAAGATACCTATGGCAATATACAGCATATCCTGATTAGTAATTATGGCTGTTGAGGGTATTAGTCCATGAACTATTTCATTAATATGAGGTCGGGATAATAATAATTCTGTCAGGAAAGAAAGTAAAATAATACCAATCAGTCCACCCACGATAATTTCCAAATAACGAAATCCTTTTTGTTGTAAAAACAAAATCAATAATACATCTACAGCAGTAATTAACACACCAATGGGTAAGGGTATGCCAAATAATAATTGTATGGCAATGGCTGAGCCGATTACCTCGGCTAAATCGGTAGCCGTAATGGCAATTTCTGCAGCTATCCATAAGGCGAAAGATACTTTGGGACTATATGCGGCGCGACAAGCCTGTGCTAAGTCCTTGCCTGTAGCGATGCCTAATTTCAGTGATAAATACTGAAGTAAAATGGCAAACAAATTAGAGATTAATATGACTGAAAGTAAAGTATAGCCAAACTTAGAGCCTCCTTCAATATCTGTAGCCCAGTTGCCCGGGTCCATATAGCCCACGGCTACCATTAAGCCGGGCCCAGTGAATGCCAGCAACTTCCGGAAAAAGCCTGATTTTTTTGGAACAGCAATAGTAGCATATGATTCGGGAAGCGAAAAATCACTATCCGGCACTAACCATTTTTTGTCATTTGCTGCCATAATTTTGGTAAAATAGATTTTTATCTTTTAGTATATCAATATTTTTTTTAGATTAGCCTAAAAATT
>CAYVGM010000205.1:0-3776 GCA_964451125.1 uncultured Chitinophagales bacterium | reverse complement strand
CATGAGATTGCCGAGCAATTGGAGCATGTACAGTCTGATGAATTAGTTGAACGGCTGGATGAGTTTTTAGGCTTCCCGAAATTTGACCCGCATGGCGATCCTATTCCCGACAAGCACGGTTATTTTCATTTTGCCCAACAGATAGCACTTACCGATGCCAAACTAAAAGAAAACTATGTACTTGCAGGTGTGAATGATGCATCCACTGCGTTTTTAGTTTATCTGAACAAGATAAAAATCCAGCTAAACGATAAAATTAAGATTATAGAAAAAGAAGAATTTGATGATTCGATTGCTATTATTGTGAATGACAGAAAAACGATTACCATCAGCCATTCTGCTGCCAGTAATATGTGGGTAAAAAAAGTATAAAATGCAAGGAATCAGAAACTATTTTATTTCAGGCATAGCCACGGATGAAAGAGCTTTTCATTTGCAATACGACAGTATTCCCAATGCTGTTTATCTTCCATTTCCAAAACACGGGAAAAAAGATAAAATGTCGGATTATGCCCGGCGATTTATTCCATTAATCAATACCGCCGAACCTTTTAATTTAATCGGTCATTCAATGGGTGGCATCATTACCATGGAAATCATCAAACACATTCGCCCTGAAAAAGTAATCTTAATCAGCTCCGTTAAAAGCCGTAAAGAAATGCCCTTTAACCTGAAACAATTAAAGATTACACATTTTCACAAATTGTTGCCCGGCAAAGGATTTATTAAGAGTATTGAAGTGGGTTCTAAATTTATCAAAGAAATTATGCAAACACCCGGACTAAGGGAGCTTGCCGTAAGCATGGCAAAAAATAATGACCCCAGCTTTTTGTATTGGGCCGTTAATGCCATCGTAAAATGGAATGGAGATGAAAATTATCGCCAAGATATTATTCACTTGCATGGCACTAAGGATACGATGTTTCCATACAAAAACATAAAAAATCCCATTCCGGTTTTTGGTGGCACGCACGAGATGAATATCATAAAAGCGGAAGAAGTGAACCGTTTGATTTTATATTATCTGAATAAATAAATTTACTGTTGCTTTTTGTTATTTTTGAACGATGGCTATACATTTTTATTTTGATTCCGTGAAAAAACCGGCGTTTGCGAAACCCGTGCAATGGAAAAAGGCATTGAAGCGTATCGCAGAAGTGGAAGCATACAAGATAAAAGAACTGACTTATGTATTCTTGACGGATGAAGAGTTATTAGCCATGAATATACAGTATCTGCAACACGATACCTATACAGATATTATCACGTTTGACAACAGCAGCGAGCCAAAAAGTATAGAAGGGGATATTTTTATTTCTTTGGAAAGGGTAGAAGACAATGCCCGTAAATATAAAATTTCAGTTGTAGTAGAATTACAGCGCGTGTTGGCTCATGGCTTATTACATTTATGCGGTTATAAAGATAAAACCAAAATGGACGCTGCTTTAATGCGCCAAAAAGAAGAAACGGCTATACAATTATTTCTTTAATATACGCTTGCGAATACGACTAAGCGAAACTGGTGTAACGCCGATAAATGATGCAATATGTTGCAATGGCACTCGATTGAGTAAATCAGGTGTTTCGTGAATTAATCGAAGATATCTTTCTTCTGGTGTGTCTAATAAATAAGAAGTGATGCGCAGTTGCAAAAATGCCATATAATGTTCTAAGATAATTCTGCCTACTTTTTCAAATTTCTGGCTTTTATCGTACAAACTTTCCAAATCCTTGTAATCAATTATAAATACATCACTGTCTTCGAGTGCTTGTATAGTTTGTGTGCAAGGCTGTTTTAAGATATTGCATTCAAAACTGCCAATCATATCATTTTCAAAAGCAAACAAACAAGTAATTTCTGTTTCATTTTTTAAATAAAAGAAGCGGAAACCGCCTTTTAAAATAAATGCAATCTTAGTATTGATTTGATTTGCCGTAATAAAGTTTTCTCCTTTTTTGAATGATTTCAATTGACCGAACTGTATCAAAGTTGACCATTCTTTCGCAGAAAGGAAATTGATGTTATAGTGCCCAAGCACTCTCTGAGCCGAAGGTAAGGCCTGTAGCAAATCCATTGCTTAAATATACAAATTCCGAAAGGCTGGCAATATTAATTTATCAGTCATTTTCTTAACAAACGGCAATTCTGTTTATCTTTAATAAAAAAACAAAATGACATCTAAAGCAGCAACTGTAGAGCAATACTTGAACGAGATAGTCGATCCGGATAAAAAAATCATGGCGGAAAAGCTCAGAACAACCATTTTAAAGCATCTTCCTAAAGGATTTAAAGAATGTATGAACTATGGCATGATTGGCTATGTAGTGCCTCATAGCTTATACCCAAAGGGCTACCATTGCACGCCTGAATTGCCATTGCCATTTATGAATATTGGTGTACAAAAAAACTCTGTCAACTATTACCACATGGGTATTTACATGAAACAAGAGCTGCTGGACTGGTTTGTAAGTGAATATCACAAAAGTTTCAAAGTCAAATTAGATATGGGCAAGAGCTGTATGCGTTTCAAAAAAGATGAAAATATTCCATACGCTCTCATCGGCGAGTTAGTGAAAAAACTCAGTACAGATGAATATATTCAATTGTATGAGTCTATATTGAACAAAAAGAAATAACAGAAAATCAGCGGTTGCGGTTCGGGTTTTTAAAAGAAGTGTTTGGAATTGGTGGAGGTTGTATGTTTGCTGTAAAGAGCTCTTGCAAAAACAAATAAGCAGCATACAAATCTTGAGAAGAAGTAATTTTCACACTGGGGTGTAAGTATAATAATACGCGCTTCCACATCTTTTCTTCCAGCACCTCATCAAAGTCAATATCATCTTCAAATTGATATTTGTGAATGGTAATTCCACTCAATATCAATTGCATTTTTTCGGGATGAAATTCCAGAATATAATAGACCCCTTTGATCTGAAAATTGCGAATCAATAAATGCTTTACGCCTTTCACACAATCTGATTGAGGGTACATGCCTCCCATATAAAAATATGGATAAAAACATTCATCATAAGCAATACCCAATTCATCCAGCCATACTTTGGCATGATTTAATTGTTGTTCAAAGTAATCGTTTACCTTAATGCGCGTGTCTTTTTTGCTAAAACTCATCCAGCGCTTACTATACCAGTCATAATAGTCAAATACATCAGACAAGCGCAATTTATAATTGAATTTAGATGGTTCATAAGCAACATAGCCGGGATAATAATATTTATAGCCTTCTGTTTTTGCAAATTCAATTTCGAGCAGCATGGTGTACATGCCAATGCTGTATGCCGCATAATCTGGATGAAAAATACCCAGAATACTGGCCATGCTTACCTGCCCTTTGTCAAAGATAGAATAGCCGATCAGTTGATTGTTCCGGTAAATATTTATCTCGTAAGTTTCAAAAAGATTTTTGTTGAAATGGTCAAACATGTAAGCAGACAAACTGGGCGAGGTGTTGCTGCTGAATCGTTTGCGATGCATCTGATACAACTTTCCCTTTTCTTCAGTAATACAGAAGGGCTTGATATTCCAGCTAAAGAGCCGGTTGTTCTTTTGCAGGAGTTTATTCAGTCGCTTGGGTAATATGTGTTTTGCCAATCTTATGCGAATGTGCAAGGTGTTTAATATCTGGTTATCATAATACAATACCCGGGTTCGCAATAAATAATTTCCGGTACGGAAATATCCGGATGCCAGATAGCGGTCTAAAGTATGCTGTTTTATTTCTTTTCCCGGAAAATGATATTCTAATGGCAATAACACG
>CAYVGM010000204.1:0-5357 GCA_964451125.1 uncultured Chitinophagales bacterium | reverse complement strand
CATTTTCCTTGCAAAATAAAATATACACGTAATACATAGATACTGAATAAAAAAAAGCCCCGCATTATTCGAGACTTTTTTTGCTCTCCCTGTCCCGCACCTGCGGGAAACCAGCGACCCTCTGATTAATCCCGCACTTGCGGGACTCTAACCAACTGAGCCAATTTTCCTTCCGGTACAAAATTAAGCGTACACAGTTTTTCTAATAACCGTCTGCTTTTTTGTGCTTTTATATATTTCTCTAACTTCATAGCACTTGCTCGAGTTGTACCTGCTTCAAATATCGCTGCTAATTCCCAATTAACATATTTTCCGGTAAACGTATCAGTACTTTGCTCATTATGCCGAACAACCCTTTGCCAGGGATTTTCAGAATGTCCAACATAATAAATGTCATTTTCCTTGCAAAATAAAATATACACGTAATACATAGATACTGAATAAAAAAAAGCCCCGCATTATTCGAGACTTTTTTTGCTCTCCCTGCTGGACTTGAACCAGCGACCCTCTGATTAACAGTCAGATGCTCTAACCAACTGAGCTAAGGAAGATTCTGTTTTTCGGACTGCAAAAATAGGCTATTCAAAATAAATATGCAATATTTGTACAAATTTTTTTACATGAGTCTTTTAGTTGTCGGCACGGTTGCATTTGATGCCATAGAAACTCCCTTCGGAAAAACTGATAAAATCACCGGCGGTTCCGGAAATTATATTTGTCACTCAGCCGGGCATTTTACTGATAACATGCAGTTAGTGAGCGTGATAGGTGATGATTTCGACCAAGCAGAGCTTGAATATTTACAATCTATCGGAACTGACCTGGAGGGAGTACAAGTAAAGAAAGGCGAAAAATCTTTTTTCTGGAGTGGCAAATATCACATGGACTTAAACCAGCGCGACACACTTGTAACCGACTTGAATGTTTTGGCTGACTTCGATCCCGTTTTGCCCGAAAAATATAAAACCGCAGAATTTTTGTTGGTGGGCAATATTGACCCAACTTTACAAGCTAAAGTTATCAGCCAAATGCATGAACGGCCAAAACTGATTGCATTGGACACCATGAACTTCTGGATGCAGATAGCATTGGATGCTTTGCACAATGTATTAAAAATGGTGGACCTGCTGATTGTAAATGAAGAAGAAGCCCGGCAATTATCCAACGAATATTCTCTGGTAAAAGCCGCTATTAAAATAAGAGCAATGGGACCGAAATATCTGATTATTAAGAAAGGCGAACACGGCGCATTGCTGTTTCACGGTAACAGAGTTTTCTTCGCTCCGGCTTTGCCATTAGAAGAAGTATTTGACCCAACAGGCGCAGGCGATACGTTTGCCGGCGGTTTTATGGGATATTTGGCTAAAACGGAAGATGTTTCCTTTGAAAATATGAAACGCGCAGTTATTTACGGTTCAGCAATGGCAAGCTTTTGTGTAGAAAAATTCGGACCTACGAGGTTGAAAGAAATAATCCGCAGCGATATCGAAGAGCGTGTAAATGTGTTTGTAGAGCTGGTTGACTTTGATATAATTCTTAACGAAGAAGATTAAGCTTATGGCTTATAGCCATCACTTAATGTTTTCAGGAAAGCAATAATATCTTGCTTCTCTTGGTTCGTAAGATGCAAATCTCCCAAATCTTGATGATTCATGGTGGGTGCATATTCCGGCACAAAAGATGGATTTATATCACGGGTATTATAAAAATCCAATACATCGTCTAAAGTCGTAAAAATGCCGTTGTGCATATAGGGTGCGGTCAATGCAATATTGCGCAAAGTAGGCGTTTTAAACCGACCAACCTCCAATGGGTCGTCCCATTCAAATTTTCCCAAACCGCTATCTATTGGCAACCCCATTTGTGAGGGTGCTTTTGGCAAGCCTAAATTTTCATAACTGTAATCGGTAAATAAGATATTCTGATTGGATGCATAAGATGTTGGTTCGTTTCTGTGGCATAAACTGCACTTCGCTTTTGTTGTGTCATTAAATAAATTCAACCCGCGAAGCTCCTGTGGGGTTAAGCTTGTTTTTCCTCTTAAATAAAAATCAAATTTGCTCGTAAAAGTATTCACCTGAAAACTTTGTTCAAAACTTTGTAAAGCCGTAACAGCAGCAAAAACAATAGTTTGGCTGTCAATCAGATTATCTGCACCAAACACGGAAACCATATCGTTATAATACGATGAATGGCTTATTTTGTTGGCAATAGAAGCAAAATTCGGATTGTTCATTTCGTCAGGATTAATCATAGGAAACAAAGCTTGTTGATTAAGAAATTCTGCTTTTCCGTCCCAAAAAAATCCTCCGGTCATTTCAATAATACCACGCACTAATTGAGGCGAACGGTTGGGAGCAAATACCATATAGCCAATTGCATTTGCGTTGCGCAATCCTTTGTGACCATTCACACCGGAAGAAAATTGTTCATGGTCAGGATCAGAAAAACCATTCATCGGAGAGTGGCAAGTGGCACAGCTGATGCCCACCGGCTCAGATAGGTTTTTATCGAAAAATATTTTCTTGCCTAATATAGCAGTATCTGATAATCCGGTATTATTAGCAATAAATTCAGCCTCTGACGAGTAATAAAAATAATCCGGTTGAGATGTGTTATTGTCATTTTTATTGCATGAACACGAAGTGAAAAGCAAGCCGGTCAACAGCAAGTAAAGAAAGTATTTCATGTTTAAAATTAATCAATCTTTATGCAATCTTCATTTTATTAACAAAATAATCAGCATTACAGTTTAAATTATGTTATTTGTAAAAATATTTACTGAAATACTACCATGTTTTACTCTTTGAAAACATATTTTTAATCCCGATAAACAAATAGCAAATACTGAGTATAAAATCTGTAATTGGCACAAAGTACCAACGGGCAAACAAGCTTAAACGTGCATTCAATTGCTGATAAATACCTAATAAAACAAAGGAGTAAAGCAAGATAAAACTACTTACTTTTTGAAAGTCTACAGGTAGCAAACAAAGTGTTATCGCCCAGATGACCATTTTTGTAAATCCAAAAAGAAACAAAAGCAATTGTTGTGAAGGCTTATATTGCAAACTGCTCTGTGTATGCCTGCTCTTCTGATTCAACCAGGATGTCCACGTTTCTTTTGGCTTACTAAACGTATATGCCTCCGCCGTAAGACACACGTGAACATTCGTTAGTGTGGCTAATTGTTGAATAGCTAAATCATCATCTCCGCTGGCAATTGCATAGTCTTTATCGCTCCAGTCAAGCTGCTGCAATAAATCTTTACTGTAAGCAACATTGCGTCCCACAGACATATAGGCATTGCTCAAAGCAGCAAATCCAAGATATTGCAAGGCGGTTTGTGCAGTTTCATACGCTATCAATTTATTGAGCAAGTCCTTTCTGTTTTCATATAAACCGACACCAAGCACAATCTCTGTTTTATCGTTAAAATGTGCCACCATTTCCTTCACCCAGTTTTTAGAAGCCGGATAACAATCTGCATCTGTCAACAAGATAATTTCTCCGTTTGCTGATTTTATACCCTGAAGCAATGCATACTTTTTACCCAAACCGCGTTTTTCTTCCGAAGGAATAAATAGTGTTTTTATCTTGTTTCCAAAAGTTTGAAGTACAGCTTGTGTAATGTCAGTGGAGCCGTCATCGACAATAAGAATCTCAACATCCGGATAATCTTGTTCTATGATTTTCGGAAGATGCTGTTTCAAATTAAACTCTTCGTTTTTGCTACAAATTACAATACTCACCTTTGGAAATATCGAAGATGGAGCCTTATCGGACGTTTTGGTTTTACCAATAAGAGCAAAATACAATACGATTAAATAAATCGTTTGAAATATGATACACATACCCAGTACAATCAACCAAACAGACATTTTATAAAAATAGAGATTTTATCTTATTTTTGACTTTTCATTCAGGTTTTGACATTTACCATTTTACATACCGACGACAAATCATCTGCCCGTACCGGCACAATTACTACTGAACATGGCAACATAGAAACTCCGATTTTCATGCCCGTAGGTACACAGGCTACTGTTAAAGCTGTTCAGTTTTCTGAGTTGGAAAATGAGATAAAAGCGCAAATTATCTTGGGAAATACTTATCACCTTTATTTGCGTCCCGGTTTACATATTCTGAAGGCTGCAGGTGGTTTACACGCTTTTAATACATGGCAAAAACCCATATTGACTGACAGCGGAGGCTATCAGGTATATTCGCTCAGTCATCGGCGCAAGCTGACGGAGGAAGGGGTGGTTTTTCAATCGCATATTGATGGCAGTAAGCATTTGTTTACGCCTGAAAATGTAATGGACACGCAACGTGTTATCGGAGCTGATTTTATTATGGCTTTTGATGAGTGTACACCCTATCCTTGTGAATATGCCTATGCCAGGAAATCGTTGAAGATTACCCACGACTGGCTGCTGCGTTGTATCCGTCGTTTTGATGCGACAGAGCCTTTATATGGTTATGAGCAGACCTTGTTGCCCATTGTGCAGGGTAGTGTATATAAGGACTTGCGTGCCGAATCTGCTGAATTTATTGCAAACCAAAACAGACCGGCTAATGCGATAGGCGGGCTCGCCGTAGGCGAGCCCGCAGAAATCATGTATGAAATGACGGCTCTGGTCAATTCCATTTTGCCCAAAGATAAACCACGCTACCTGATGGGGGTAGGCACACCCGCCAACCTGCTCGAAAGTATTGCACTGGGCGTGGATATGTTTGATTGTGTGATGCCCACCCGCAATGCCCGGCATGGACTGTTATTCACCTCGAAAGGGATTATCAATATAAAAAACCAGAAATGGAAGACTGATTTTTCGCCTATAGACACACAAGTACCTGCCACTACCAGCCGAAAGCATACGAAAGCCTATCTCCGGCATTTGTTTGTGGTAGAGGAATATCTGGGTGCGCAATTGGCAAGCATTCAGAATCTTTCTTTTTACTTGTGGTTGATGCAGGAAGCCAAAAACAGGATAAAAGATGGCACTTTCAGCACTTGGAAGGAGGGGGCAATCCGCAAATTTATGACAAGATTATAATTCTTGAACATAACATTTTAACTTTGCAACAAGAGAAGCAAATATCAATTCAGAAATTGGAATAATTCTTGTTCACCTGAGTTCGGGTTAAGGAAATTAAGGTGAAAAAAAATAGTTGATTTCTCATTTTTTCCTCCAACTTAACAAGGAGGAGGAATTAAAAGGAAGTGGTTCTATATCAAAAATCAAGGCGTAATGGACATTTTTCAGGATAAATTCTCTTGAGACACCTATATTTATTGATTTTAACCCGAAATATTCAATAGAAAAAACAAATTGAGACAATAAGTTATATTT
>CAYVGM010000203.1:0-5361 GCA_964451125.1 uncultured Chitinophagales bacterium | reverse complement strand
AAACAGCAAAACCTGTCTGAAGCGGTAAACCGAGGTAAGGAAATTTGGGACAAGAACAATTGCATGGGTTGCCATACTATTCTCGGAGAAGGTGCATACTACGCTCCCGAGCTTACAAATGTTATAGAACGCAGGGGTACTTCTTGGATTAAGATTTTTTTGAAAGATCCTGAAGCCATGTATCCGGGTGAACGAAAAATGGTTAATTATCATTTCAACGATCAGCAAATTGACGACTTAATTGCTTTCTTTGACTGGATCGGTAAAATGGATTTAAATGGTTTTCCTGCCAAGCCAAATTTACAAGTTGCAACACCGTCAGCATCTACGAATACTACAGATACGACCTTGCTTTCTGCACAGCCGACTACATTTAAGAATGTATGTACGGCATGCCATAGTGTTGGCGGTGTTGGTGGCAATGTAGGACCTGCTTTAGATACCGTAGGTCGCAAATTTGATGATGCCTATTTACATAAATGGATAAAAGACCCGCAATCTGTTAAAGCTGATACCAAAATGCCTAAACTCCCATTATCAGATGGTGATATAGATGCATTAGTCGTTTACTTAGGAACGCTTAAATAAATTATCAACTAAAAAATTATTTGACATGAGATATAAATCACAAAAAATAGCATATTGGTTTTTTGCAACTTGTATGCTTTTACTTAGTCTTCAGATTATCTATGGTTTCATTATGGGGTTTGCACACATCGGCATGGATGGTTTGCATTCAATCATACCTTTTAACGCAGCCCGTGCAACGCATACCAATCTGCTTGTGGTATGGCTGCTTACTGGCTTTATGGGTGCTGCACATTTCATCATCCCGGATGAAGCAGAAAACGAACTTTATTCCCCGAAGTTGGCTATCGTACAATTAGTATCTCTTATTCTGGTTGGCGTAACAGCCATTATAGGCTTTCACTTGAATTGGTGGGAAGGTCGTAAATTTTTAGAAATCCCTCGACCATTGGATTATTTAGTAGTTGTCAACGTATTGATGTTTTTATTTAATATCGGGATGACCATGTTTAAAGGCAAACGATATACAACAACCAGTATTGTGTTATATATAGGTTTGTTATCTGCTGCATTACTGTACTTGCCCGGTATGATTTATTTTGAAAACCAAACATTCGATTCTTATTTCCGCTGGTGGGTAGTGCATCTTTGGGTAGAAGGTGTGTGGGAGCTTATCATGGGTTCTATATTGGCATATTTATTAATAAAATTAACAGGCGTTGACCGAGAGGTAATCGAAAAATGGCTCTACGTGATTGTAGGTTTGACATTCTTGTCAGGAATATTAGGCACAGGACACCATTACTATTACATTGGTGCTCCTAAGTACTGGTTGATGGTTGGTGGTATTTTTTCTGCACTCGAACCACTGGCATTTTTAGGCATGGCTTTATTCGCTGTTAATATGTATAGAAAAAGCGGCCGTTCGCATCCAAATAAAATAGCTTTATTATGGACTATAGGTTGTGCTATCATGTCATTTGTAGGAGCAGGATTCTTAGGATTTGCGCATACTTTACCTGCCGTAAATATGTACACACATGGTACTTTAGTTACTGCTATGCACGGACATCTTGCATTTTGGGGTGCATATGCCATGCTGGTATTTGCCATTATCAGTTATTCGTTACCATTAATTACCGGTAGAAAAATATATAATACACTTAGCGGATTGCTTGCATTTTGGATATCCAATATCGGGATGATCGGGATGACGGGTGCTTTTGCCGTAGCAGGAATTACACAAGTCTATTTAGAAAGAAAAATGGGTATGGATTTCTTGAAAGTACAGCATGAAGTTGAAGTACATTTTATAGGTTTGCTTTTAGCGGCAACTTTATTCACTGTTGGTATTATTTTATTTATCTATAACTTCATT
Source organism: uncultured Chitinophagales bacterium (assembly GCA_964451125.1). Taxonomy (GTDB): domain Bacteria; phylum Bacteroidota; class Bacteroidia; order Chitinophagales; family JADIYW01; genus JADJSS01. The sequence continues at coordinate 3,455 of CAYVGM010000203.1, read as the reverse complement.
CAATATGGCTTACCAAGTGATGAGGCGTTAGTTGACCCAAATATGACGGATGCTGAAGTCGTGGCAAGAATTGCCTAATTCCGGAGGCTGATGAGATACGTTGATAAGTCAATGTATTGTCATTCAATTTTAAAATAAAACACTATGCTTACCGTGCAGGAGATATATTATAAACCAATTGCAAAAGAGTGCGATATTTTTGCACATGCCTATCAACAAAAGCTTCCGGTTTTACTGAAAGGACCTACCGGTTGTGGCAAAACAAGATTTGTAGAATATATGGCGCAGCAACTGGATACAGCACTTATTACAGTTGCATGCAACGAAGAAACTTCTGCTGTTGATTTGATTGGCAGATATTTGGTAAAAGGCATGGAAACCGTATGGCAAGACGGCCCTATGACAAAGGCAGTGCGCAAAGGATGCATCTTGTATTTAGATGAAATTGCAGAAGCACGACCGGATATTCTCGTCGTTATACATGCACTTACCGATCACCGTCGCACGTTGTTTATAGACCGTTTAGATATTGAATTACAGGCTCCTGATAATTTTATGCTGGTTGCATCATATAACCCGGGATATCAACGGGGGATGAAAGAGCTAAAGCCATCTACTAAACAGCGGTTTATTGCATTGCCATTTACTTATCCAAAACCACAGGTAGAGGTAGAAATAATCGGTATGGAAAGTGGAATTGGAAAAACTGATGCGGAAAAATTGGTCAAGCTGGGTAACAAAATCAGGAATTTAGTAGAATTAGGTTTAGCTGAGCCTGCTTCAACACGGTTGCTTATTGATGCGGCGAAGTTAATCGTGTCGGGAATACTGCCACGTACTGCCTGTGATGCTGCCATTATTCAACCCTTATCAGATGATGAGGAAACAACTCAAGCATTAATTGATTTAACTGCGATCATATTTTAATGGAAATCGACCAACTCATATTTAAAAAAGTATGGAAATTTATAGCGTCATTTAATAAAGATAAACAAACTGATAATCCGGAAATTACGGTTTATCTAAATGACATAAAAAACAAACTTACCATCATAGCACGTTCATTGAGCGGCAATGCTATTGAAATTTATCCTGCTGAAAATTACAGTTGCTCCAAAAACAATATTTATTTTTTACCTGAAAAATATAAGCGGTTTCACGACCGTACTGCAAACTATTTCTATTTTATTTTCCGGATATTTTACTTGCAGACAGAACAATTATTAAAATCAAAAATAAAGATACAAGAAGAAACAGACATAACTAATAGTTTGCAAGAAGCCTGCTTGCTCAGTACCGCTGTACTTGCCAAACTGCAAAAGGAATACCCCCTGCTTATTACACATTACGAGCAACTTTTTTCTACTATAGAAAAAACTGACGAGGCTATAAAAGTATGGCATAATGAATGGTTTGGAAAATTAGTAGCCAATGACACCGATTTTCAAAATAATGCCGCAGATAAAAAAGTAAATCAATGGGAGCAGTTAAATGAAATCAAAAAAGACGTTGTAGAATTAAACGCAAAAACGAAAGAACAAATTGACGTTTTAGAAGTTGATAAAGAAAAACAAGAAGAATATACGCTTACTCATAATTTTGAGAAAATAGAAACACTGGATGATTTCAATGGCAAATGGCGGGATTTTGAAGATGATGAAGACTTGGGTGAAAGCAGCGAGGCGTTGGAAGAACTGAATATGAACCAAATGGTGCGGGTAGATTCACCTTCACATTCAGTATTGCATGCCGATTTTTTCAACTCGCAGGGCATAAAAGAAGCAACAGAAAACAATTCAGGCATAATTACTAAAAAACTGGATGAATGGGATTACGCAAAGAAAAAATATAAAAAAAACTTTTGCAATATTTATGAGTCATCATTCACTGAAACAGCTCCTGACTATACCCAGTTTACTTTCCAAAAAAACAAAATCATTTTGCATCGTTTGGAAAAGAAACTCAATCAGTTTTTTAATACTTTTCAAAAAACAAGCCGGCAACCTGATGGCGATGAGCCGGACTTAGATGCTATTACAGAACGATTTACTGATATTTATTCCGGATTTACTCCATCAGAAAATATCTTTTTATCCAAACGAAAAAGAGCTAAAGATGTTGCCATTTTACTATTAACAGATATTAGTTTATCTACAGATGGCTACGTGGAAGGACATCGCATTTTGGATACGGAAAAACAATCTCTGTTGCTTTTTTGTGAAGTACTTAACCGATACGGAACTCCTTTTCAAATTGATGTATTTTCGAGTAAAACACGCAATCATTGTGAATATCATACGGTAAAACAGATGTATGAAAACTGGAATACCAGCAAACACCGCATTGGTGCACTTTCTCCGAAAGGATATACGCGAATCGGTGCTGCAATACGCAATGCTCATGAACAGATGAAAAACAATAAGGCACGTAAAAAGTGGATTTTATTGCTGACAGACGGGAAGCCGAACGACTATGACCGCTATGAAGGCAAATATGGCATTGAAGACGTAAAACAAGCCGTACGCGAAGTAAGAAAAGACGATATTCAAATTTCTGTGTTAGCTATTGATAGTAATGCCAGGTTTTATTTACCGCAAATGCTTGGCAAAGGGGCATTTCAATTGGTACATCACCCGCAATACCTGCCCGAAGCCTTAACACAATTTTATCTGGAACTAATGAAATAATTTTATTCATAAACATGTAAATTTAATATCATGGAAAATCAAACTATTGCTGAAATCGTGGCACAAAACTATCAAACCGCTGATGTATTCAAAAAATATGAAATCGATTTTTGCTGTGGCGGGAAGAAAACACTTGAGGCCGTATGCGCTGAAAAGAATCTGCCTTTCGAGAAAATCAATGCCGAATTAAATGAAAAGACTTCACTTATGCGCGACATGCCTAATTACAATGCATGGAAACTGTCATTTTTAATAGACTATATCGTACAAGTACATCATCAGTATATTACAGAGTCAATACCTGTGATTCGTCAGTATGCAGATAAAGTGACCACGGTACATGGCAACAGACATCCTGAGTTGGCACATATCAGAAATTTATTTTATGAAGTAGCTGCTGAACTGGAAGCACATTTAATGAAAGAAGAGCGCATTTTATTTCCATACATCAAACAAGCAGAAGAAAATAATGGAGAGATAAATGCTCCTTTCGGAAGTATAAAAAATCCGATTGCCATGATGGAGCAAGAGCATGACAAGGCAGGAGATTTATGTCACCAAATTGCAGTGTTAACCAACCAATATACAATACCTGAAGATGCCTGTAATACTTATCGCGTTTATTTTGCCAAGCTAAAAGAATTTGAAGACGACTTGCACAAACACGTACATTTAGAAAACAATATCTTGTTTCCTAAGGCAATTAAATTAGGTGAAAAAGAAAACTAAACTGATTTTATTTTTGCCAATATTAGTGCAGTCGCTATC
>CAYVGM010000202.1:0-5373 GCA_964451125.1 uncultured Chitinophagales bacterium | reverse complement strand
GTAACACCTTTGCGCCTTGCAGCTTCTTCAAAGGTTTTACGGAATTGCTTTTCCAATACACCGTAAGTGTATTTTGCTTTTTGTTTTTCACGGAGCTGTAAAGCGTATTCACCTAAGGTTTTACGTTTACGGTTTGCACCATGAATACCGGGAGGGTTACTGTTTTTTGTTAACCACTTTCCGTTGCCTGTAATAGGCTCTCCAAATATCCTGGAGATTTTGGTCTTAGGACCTGTGTACCTTGCCATAGTTTTTTGTCATTTCGATTTTTTTTGAAACGGTGGAGTGATCGGTAAAAAATCGTAAAAAATTAATCATCCACCCTTTGTGTAAATGAACCGTATGGCGATTCAATATTTTATGTTGTATGTTAAATGCTATATGTTGAATGAGGTTTCATTTATCATTCAACATTCATCATTCAACATAAATTATACTCTTCTTTTCTTAGGAGGCCTGCAACCATTGTGTGGCAATGGGGTTACATCTTTAATAGATGTAATTTCAATACCATTTTGTGATAAAGACCTGATAGCGCCTTCACGGCCTGAACCTGGTCCTTTTACCAATACATCAACCCTTTTCAAGCCTGCATCAGTTGCTGTTTTAGCAGCGTCAGCAGCAGCCATCTGGGCAGCATAAGGAGTATTTTTCTTGCTTCCTTTAAAGCCCATTTTACCAGCACTGCTCCATGCAATCACCTGGCCTTGCTTGTTTGTTAAACTGATAATGATGTTGTTGAAACTTGCAACGATGTGTGCATCTCCGTACGCATCAACTTTTACTACTCTTTTCTTTGCGGCTGCTTTGCCGGTTGCGGCTTTCCCGCCTTGTGCTTTTGCCATTTTTAATTAAAATAGGTAATCTTTAAAAATATTTTCCCGGTTACATCGGGACTGAAACAACCCTCCTGCTGGCTTGTGCTATCTGGCGCTGTTTCAAAAAATCAAGCCATATTATTGCGCTTTAAGCTAAAAGCTTTTAGCTTAAAGCTTATTTCTTAGCTACTTTCTTCTTACCAGCAACTGTCTTACGCTTACCTTTCCTTGTACGGCTGTTAGTACGAGTACGCTGTCCACGAAGAGGCAAACCTTTACGGTGACGAAGGCCACGGTAACAAGCGATATCAAGCAAACGCTTAATATTCATTTGCACTTCACTGCGAAGAGCGCCTTCAGTTTTAAACTCAGCATTGATGATGTTACGAATAGCTGTCTGCTCGTCATCATTCCACTGGTTTACTTTCTTGTCGTAGCTGATGCCAGCTTTATCAAGAATGTATTGAGCTGTAGAACGGCCAATACCGAAAATGTAGGTCAACCCTATTTCGCCCCTTTTGTGTTTTGGTAAATCTATACCGGCAATACGTGCCATATTAAATTATAAATTTTGAATTTTAAATGTTGAATTGATTAACCCTGGCGCTGCTTAAAGCGTGGGTTTTTTTTGTTGATTACAAACAACACACCTTTTCTCCTTACGATTTTGCAATCAGCACTCCTTTTCTTGATTGAAGCTCTAACCTTCATTGTAAAAACTTTTACTTGTTATATTAATTATTTGTACCTGAATATTATCCTGCCCCTTGTCAAATCGTAAGGGCTCATTTCCACACCCACTTTATCACCTGGCAAAATACGGATGTAGTGCATCCTCATTTTACCCGAAATGGTAGCCAGAATTTCATGTCCGTTTTCCAATTTCACCTTAAACATAGCATTGCTTAGTGCTTCTAAAATAACGCCATCCTGTTTAATGAGTGCTTGCTTAGCCATAATTTTCGGGTCGCAAAGATAGGGGGATAAAATTTATTTTCAGGAAAAAAATCAGATATTTACTGCTTAAACAATCATATTTTATGAAAAAAATCCTCTTTGGACTCCTTATTGCCGCTGTGGCTGGTGTATTTTCCTGTAAAAAAAATGATGGTGGCACCCCTGCAGCAGTAAAATTCATGTCTCTTACAAGCGGCAGCACCTGGACTTACAAATTCACAGAAAACGCCGTTCCCACTAATTACACTGTGACTGCTACGGGTAGCGACACCACTGCCAATAGCAAAACATACCGGATATTTACCAATAGTAGCGGCCCTAATGAATACTATAATATTACCGGAAGCGATTATTACACTTTCAGGTCGCTGCGTACCAGCTTTATTGACACCTCTCTTGAGGTATTATACCTTAAAGATAATTTAGGTGTAAATGGGACATGGAAGCAAGACATCAATTTCACTGTTGATTTTTTTGGAACAAGCATCCCCCTTATTCTGACTTTTAATAATAAGATTGCCCAAAAAGGCATTAGCAAAACTGTTAATGGGCAGGCTTACACAGATGTAACAGACGTAGAAACTACATTAAGTCTCACCGGATCTCCAATACCTTACACTCTTACATCGAACATTCATTACTACTATGCACCCAAAGTGGGGCAAATAGAAAACAGCACAGTAATCAGCTTTACGGCAACGGGACTTACCCCTACTAATGTTGACCAAAAAACTGAATTACAAAGTTCAACCATTTTATAAACCTACTTGCCGAATAAAAAGACCGGGCTCCAACAAGTTGGAGCCCGGTCTTTTTATTAAAAAATCTTATTAAAACACCTCGTCATTCAAATGCACTTTTGTCATTTCATAAAAATGATTTTGTAATTCATGTACATTAATAGAATGCATTACATGCCTGTGTTCATCCCGGTACCACAATTCCATTTTTGAAAAATCACCAGCTTTAGGTATCATCATCCTGAAAGCACCTTTGCTGTATTTTACTGTACCATCATCATTCTGTTGTTTTGAAAATTTTAATGCAGCCAATTCATCTTCGTTTAATGGAATGGGAGTAAGTTGTTCCATTTCGTACCAAAATTCCTGTATACCGTTATCAAGGCACACCTGGTTTTCTCCATGTTTCAGGTTGGTCACTTCTCCTTTTACTGTATCGCCGTCATTATCGGCCATCAGGTAGTCTCCTACTTTAATGTTTTGAAATTTGAGCATGGCAATCGAATTTTTGATGTTTGGGAATGAAGTTTTTCTTTTACTAAATGTAAGCAAATTTCAAAACAGCGAAAATTATTTTTAAGCTGAGCCACTAAGACAGCAAAACAAAAATAGCGCTAAGTAAATTTCTTTGTGCTCCTTCGTGGCTTAGTGCCTTGGTGGCCATAAAACTACTCCGCCCAGCTCATTACATAATTTCCATTCTCTATTTCCAGCGCCTGCTTAGTCAGCATCAATGGCCGGAATGTATCCACCATCACTGCAAGTTCTTTTGTTTCTTTTGCGCCAATACTTTTTTCAACAGCGCCGGGATGCGGCCCATGCGGTATCCCTGCAGGATGCAATGTTATCATTCCTCTTGTTACATTTTTTCGGCTCATAAAATCACCATCAACATAATACAACACTTCATCACTGTCTATATTGCTGTGGTTATATGGTGCCGGTATAGCATCCGGATGATAATCATACAACCTTGGCACAAACGAGCAAACAACAAATGCATTTGTTTCAAAAGTTTGATGTACAGGTGGTGGTTGATGCACCCTTCCTGTTATCGGCTCAAAATCATGAATAGAAAAAATGTATGGATAGCAACAGCCATCCCATCCTATCACATCAAATGGATGAGTACCATAATGCAACCCATACAACATGCCTTTCTTTTTTGCCTTAATTAAAAAGTCACCTTTCTCATCAAATGTTTGCAGGTTCTCTGGCTTGCGGATATCTCTTTCGCAATAAGGTGAGTGCTCCATCAGTTGCCCATAATGACTCATGTATCTTTTTGGAAATCGCAATGGCGTAAATGACTCAACAATAAACAACCTGTTGTTCTCGTCATTAAATTCAATTTGATAGATAGTTCCTCTTGGCAATACAATGTAATCGCCATAGCTAAAGGGTAATTCTCCGTACTGCGTTTTTACTTTACCGCTTCCTTCATGCACAAAAATCATTTCATCTCCATCGGTGTTTTTGTAGAAATAATCTTTCATACTTTGCTGTGTTGAAGCCAACACAATATGGCAATCATTATTCACCAGCACAGGGATACGGCTATCTAAAAAATCTTTTGCAGGCTTTACATAAAACCCTTCAAAGCAGCGATGCTTCAGCATTTTTTCTTCTGCTATTTGTGGGCTTACATCTTTCTGCGGTTCTGTTTTTATTATTTGTGTTGGCGGATGACAATGATACAGCAATGAATAATCATCACTGAAACCTTCTGTTGAAAATAATTGTTCGCTGTATAAACCACCATCCGGTTTGCGGAATTGTGTATGGCGTTTGTGTGGGATTTTTCCCAAGGTGTAATAGTGCGGCATAAATAATTGAAAGTTGAAAATGAAAAATTGAAAATTTCTTCTATCGAAAAATCATTCAATTATACAAAGCGCTAATGATGCCAGCAGGAAAATATATTTCCACCTGCGCTTGTCAATATGATATGTGAAGTTGCGGAAGAATGGCATGGCATTAATTCTTTCTTCTTCAAAATTACAGCATTAATACAACCAACTTTATTTCTTTTCAGCCAAAGTTTTTACCAATGCTTCCAGTTTTGCAATCCTTTCTTCCTGCGATTGTATTTGCTGCTGCTGCTCCTGCAAACCTTTTATGGCAAGCACGGTAAAATACTGGTAGTTGATGCCCAGTCTTTTTTCTCCATCCTTCATTGTATTTTCAACAACCGCATTTGGAAATATCTTTTGTACATCCTGCGCCATAAAGCCATTGCTGAAACGGTCGGTAGTTTTATTATCAAGATAATGATATTGGTATGCCTTCAACTGCATTACATTGTTAAGAATATCAACCTGAGGTGAAATATCTTTTTTTAAGCGCCGGTCGCTGTTTATGGCATAAGCACCGGTAGCGTTGGAAAAAGAACCTTTTGCAGCTCCGTTATAATAAAGCAACAGATCTGCATTAGCAACTGTTGGAATAAAAAAATCCCAATGGTTAGTATTGCCTGCCGCTTCCATGGTTATAGCGTTAAAGCTTCCCGACTGTTTTACCTGTAGTTTGCCATAATCAGTTGAAACGGCAGGGGCTTTGCCCACACCCGTAAGATTGTTTTTTATGGTCATTGTTTCCAGTGCATCAGAAAATAAATGAAGCCCACTGCCTGCCGGGCTGCCAAAACCAAAATACAAATCTTTGTCTGTGCTGTTTACTGTATTTCTTATTACCCTCATTTCTGCATAGGCATCGCTGCTGGCAAGGTCAAGGCCGGTGTCGCCTGCATTTGTTGTAATGGTTAACTTGCCTTTTGCTTCAACTTTGCCCACAAAGTACCCTGCATAATTAGCAGCGCCACCAGATGCCTCTCCGTATATACCATAATTATTACTGCC
>CAYVGM010000201.1:0-5409 GCA_964451125.1 uncultured Chitinophagales bacterium | reverse complement strand
AATAAAACTTCCTGTACTGTCTGATGTAGTAACTTCTAAAAACAGGCTGTCTTTGTATTGATGTAAAAGTACATTGCAAAATTCCAGAGGTTTTTGTTGTTCATCTAAAATACTGCCACTGATTGTATTGCTTTTGACGGATAAAATACTGTACACAAAAACGAGTAAGCAAATAAAGCTGTTTTTCATAATTCTATATTTCTGAAATAGGTAGCACAAAGCCTGCTAATCTTACAATGATTTTTTATAAAGTAAAAATAAAACGGAATTTATGGGAAACCAGTACTATTTTCCGCTTTCACTTTTATTAACAAATCAGGATATCTCACTTTCGTTTATGAAGAAACTGCATTCTACCTTTGCATTATGCAGGATACGTTTAGACATCAGGGTTTGCGCAAGCAATTGGTAAAAGAATTGCGTGAGCAAGGAATACAAGATGAGGCTGTTTTGAATGTTATAGAAAAAATACCCCGGCACTTTTTTATTGATGACTCTTTTGAGTTTAAAGCTTATGAAAATATACCATTTCCAATTGGAAAAGGACAAACCATTTCCAACCCGTTTACTGTTGCTTATCAAACTGAACTGTTAGCCATAGAGCCGGGAGATAAAGTGCTGGAAATAGGTACAGGTTCGGGCTATCAGGCAGCAGTACTGGCAGAAATGGATGCATTGGTTTACACGATAGAACGGCATGAATCCTTGAAACTGAAAACTGAAAAATTGCTTCAGGATTTGGGTTACAATAACATAAAATGTTTTTATGGTGATGGATTTGAAGGTTTGGTACAGTTTTCGCCATTTGATAAAATAGTCATTACCGCTGCCGCACCCGAAATTCCTAAAAGCTTGCTGGCACAATTGGAAATTGGAGGTTACATGGTTATTCCATTCGGGTCAGGTGATAAACAACAAATGATGAGAATTAAACGAATTGATAAACAACAATTTGAGAAAGAAACCTTCGATTATTTTACTTTTGTACCGATGCTGAAGGGAACGGTGAATTGATTGGAATCATTATATATATTATTCAACAAGAACAGACGATGATATGAAACACTTACTTTTAATTGCAGCAATTATAATTACAAGTTCGGGCTATGCCCAGAATGATATTACTAAAAAGCTTAATGAGCAAACTAAAAAGGAACTAAAATCTACAGACACAGCCAAAGTTAAATCGGTATTGCCAAAAGCAGAAGTGCCGACAGGCAATTCCAGTAAAGATTTGAATGCAACTGAACGAAATAAAATCAATAATATTGACATCAAAAAATCGGATAATAAGGTAAATAAAAATTACAATACCAATCCTGATGAATTTTCAACTCAGCCTGTAGTAAAAGGCAGTTCTTCTTCTAAAACAGTAACAGCACCGGTAAAAACGGAACAGCCTAAACCTATGATGGAGCAACCTACTTTCATTAATAAAAAAACAGATAAAGAGATTTTAGAAGAACTTAAAATCGAAAAAAATAATGAAAAGTTAAGCAATAAAAATGAATTACTTCCAGAAAAACCAAAAGTAACATCACCTACTGAAACAGAATTTTCTACAACACCGATAATAAAAAAACAGAATAAGGAAAGCAAGGAAAATAAACCTACCAATAAAGAAGACAAATCTGTTAAGAAATACAGTAATATTGATACTACAAAATCAGTTAAAGATTTTTATTTTGAAACTACTCCTATTACCGGAAAAGAAAATAAACCTACTTACAATTTACCCAATCCTGTAAAAAAAGATAAGGAAGCAGAGGAAGCTAAAATTCCGGTTTCCAGTAAAATGTCATCACCTGAGTTTTCGAGTACCCGGGATAAAGAAATGAAAGAAAGTTATGATTCTTATTCTAAAGAAGCGGATTCTATTCGCAAAAAAAATAAACAATGGCTGGATAGCGTACTCAATTCCCTTCCGGTAAAAGCTCCCGTGATGGTTAACCAAGGCGAATATGTGGAAATATTTGTAAGTGGGGGAGGATTAATTGCCGGAACAAATCCAAAAATTTATGACAGGCTGTCTATTTTTCCAACAGGAGTTGTGCAACGGGAATATAAAACTAAATTGCAAGGTGAAATGCGACAAGAGAAAAAAATTGCCAAAGACGAACTGACCAAACTGGCTCAGTATATTGTAGATATGGGATTTTTCGATTTTAATAAAGATTATGATTGTCTGGCAAAAGATAAAGATTGTATTCATCGCATGGAAACAGCTCCCGAACCTATACCTTTGTCCATTTCTGTTGTAGTAGGTCAGCGCAGGAATAAAGTAAATGTTGGTTTGTACGCTCCGGGATTAGAAAGCAATTGGGTGAATTATCCAAAAAATCTAGAAAAAATATTAAACGCCATTTATACCGTAATCGAAAAATAGTCTGTATGAAAAACTGTCTCCTGTTAATTGTTTTTGCCGGATTTATTATTAATCTGAAAGCTCAAGGAAATCTTACTCCGGAAGAATTTGACAAACTTTGGAATAAAGCCAGTAACGGTCAACCGGTTTCAACAGAAAAAAAACCAACGGATGATCATTTATCTTTTGAAGAAAAATGGAAAAAATTAGACAGTCTGCAAAAAGTGAATCCAAAGGCAGCAGCAGAATATTCCAAAACAATAAAGAATACTCCGGTAATCAATACCAAACAAAATTTACCTACTATACCGGAAAATAAACCGATGTTGCCACCGGCTACGACTAAAACTGAAAAAAAATCTGTTCAAGAAACTCCGGCAAAAACTGAAATAAAAAAAGAAACCGAATCATTAAAGACTAAAATTGAAACGAAGACAATAGCAGAAAAAGAAATTGTAAAGGAGAAAGTAAAGACTGATGCGAGCAAACCCCCAACGGACACGAAAATACAGACATCAACTAAATCTAATGTTCCGGTTGTAAAAACGGAAAAATCAAAATTAAAAATTGATACCACAAAAAACTACAAAGAATTCCAATTTGAGACAACACCTGTATTAAATGGAAATGCCACCTATGATATGCCAAATCCGGAATTTAAAAATAACAATGATAAATCAGGAGTTACAACAACATCATCCATCAATAAAAATATAAAAGAAACAAAAAGCCCCGAAGCGGAGAGTAATTATAAAGAATTTGCTAAAGAAGCCGATATCATTCGCAAAGAGAATGACCGCAAATTAGACAGTATTTTAAAAGCAATAAATGTAAGTATAGCCAAACCACTGGACATGAATGAATACATTGATATTTACATGGAAGGAGGGGAGTTGATGAAAAATGGCAATTCTAAAATTTATGACAGGATTTCTATTTTGAATAACGGTAAAATACACCGAGAGTTGGCTACGCAAAATATCGGGGAACAAAAAGTTGAAAAAACAATTACCCGAAGCCAGGTAGTGAAGATTGCACAATTTATCAGCGATATGGGATTCTTTGAATACAAAGATGCTTATGATTGTGCTGAAAATGATAAAAACTGTTTGAATCGTCTGAAATCGAACCCAATTCCTGTTCCTTTAAAACTCTCTGTAACAATAGGGAATAAAAAACATACTGCTATAATTTACTATTACAGTCCTTCAAAAGATAAAAATTGGGTGAATTATCCGGAATCTTTAGACAAAATAGTAAATGCTGTTTACTCTTTAGTAGAGAGATAATACTTAATTATAGTGTTCCAATTATAGTTGTATAAATATATAATATACTATATAATAAACAGTTTTACTAAAAATCATAGAAAAAGTCTTGAATAAACAATACTGTCCTAAATAAATTAGAAAGTAAAACTTGCTGTCGATTTTGTTAGCTTACAGCCAAGATAATTGAGATCTTGTAAATAGAACCCCCTGCAGAGTCTTAACTGGTGTATCTTGGGTGGCACATGTCACGTCCTAAAAAAAGTTTACCAAAATTGTTAATCATCCTGCTATAAATTTACAAAAGTTACTTAATCCTGAGAAGGGTTTACATTTTTTGTGTATAATAGTTTTTCCATGTTCTTTTAGCAGGTATGTTTACGTTGCTATGTGCGACATTGGGTGTATAGTAGCTTATACTTGAGTGTGGTCTTTCTTGGTTGTATTTTTGCACACTTTTCGCTAAAATTACTTGTGCATCTTTATTGCTTTTTGGTTTGTATTGGTTTAGATATTCTTGTTTTATAATCCCGTTAATACGTTGGACAATAGCATTTTCGAGCGGATCTCCGGTTTCAGTCATGCTTATTTTGATGTGGTGTTTTTGCAATAATCGCACATAATTATCAGAACAATATTGCGCACCCCGATCGGAGTGATGGACGAGCTCCAAATGCGTTGTGGGCTCTTTAATCAAGCCAGACAATGCATTTGGAGCGCTTGAATACAGCCGTCTGCATAAAGCGAGCTACTGAGATAATACCCGACAATTTTTCTGGAAAAGGTATCTATTATAAAGCAGATATATTTGAATTGCTGTCCAATTTTCCAATAGGTAATATCACTAACCCAAAGTTGGTTGGGTTGGGTGATTAAAAGATTTTTGATAAGATTGGGCCACTTTTTCATCCATTGTTTAGACATCGTTGTTTGCACCGATCTTTTTCTTCTTCGGATGAGCAATCCATTCTCATAGAGTAAGTAAAATAAGGCATCTCTGCCCATTTTAAGCTGGTGTTTTTCAAAGAAAGGTTGCAAGAGTATGTACAGTTTCCTGGTGCCGATACGCGGATGTTCGGCTCTGATAAAACGCACCTGTTCTACAATCAATGCGTTGGTAAACAACTGCGTTTGTTGATTTTTGAGGTATTGATAATTAGCTTGTCTGCTGATACCAAATAACCGACAAATATGTGCTAGGTTTATATGCACATACTTGTCTTTTGTTTCACGGATTATTTGGTGTCGTACTTTATTCTAAGCGGGATATTAAGTTCGGTTTCAGCCACTTCAATTACGCGGGCAAACATTTCTGCACGTATTTTTTCGTCTAGGAGTTGCTTTTCTAATTTTTTAATTCTCTCGGAAAGAGCGATGTTTTGCAACTCTAATTCTGATGGTTCCGGTTTCTTTTTTTTCAAGCGCAAAGTATTAGTAACCCCAAGATAATCTTTTTTAGCATAGGGGTCGATAATACCGTATTTGCGCATCCATTTTTGAAGCGGACTATTGGAGCGGATGCCGTATTTATCCTAAATTTCACATTTAGTCAAATCGGATTCGAGGTACTCGGCAATGATTTTTTTCTTAAACTCTTCGGAGAAATGAGTAGGAATCGTCCGATGTTTTTTAGCAACACAAGCTGCATTTTTGATGTTTGTTTTCTTGTTCATGTTTACACTTTTTTGAGTTATAAATGTGTAAACCTATTTCAGGACGAGACAAAGCGGATCGGGCAGGCTTTATTTACAATGAGCATAAGCAACAATATGAATG
>CAYVGM010000200.1:0-5435 GCA_964451125.1 uncultured Chitinophagales bacterium | reverse complement strand
CTGAACTCATGACTACCCGCCCATCATTATACACAACATATCTGGATGGACGAAGTCCGTTTCTGTCTAAAGTGGCGCCTACCATATTTCCATCTGTAAAACAGATGGATGCAGGTCCGTCCCAGGGCTCCATTAAGCAATCGTGGTATTCATAAAAGGCACGTTTCCAGGCTTCCATGTGTTCGTTATCCTGCCATGCTTCGGGAATCAGCATCATAATAGTATGCGGCAAAGAACGACCTGCGAGATATAATAATTCAATGACATTATCTAAAGATGCAGAATCCGATTGATCGCGATAGCATATCGGCATAAACAAGTCAATTTCTTCTTGCGTAAATACATCACATTCTAAAAGATGTTCGCGAGTACGCATCCAGTTAAGATTGCCTTGCAGGGTATTTATTTCTCCATTATGTGCTATATAGCGGAAAGGCTGTGCAAGACGCCAGCGTGGAAATGTATTGGTGGAAAAACGGGAATGCACTAATGCCAAACCAGATACAACTCGTTCATCATTTAACTCCGGATAGAATTTGCTAACCTGATAAGTTGTTAATTGACCTTTATACAATACCGTTCTGCATGACAAATTGGTATAATAAAACTGGTCTTTATCACCCAGAATCAAATTGATTTCACGAACGGTATGTGCCCGCAAAACATAGAGCTTGCGCTCCAGTTCGATATCTTCCTTAAAATCAAAATCGGGCTTAATAAATAACTGTTCAATATGGGGTTCTACAGCAACAGCGGATGGTCCAACGCTGGAATCATCAGTAACAATGTTGCGATAGCCCAAGACGGTAAATTTCAGTTTTTTTGCTGTTTGCTGTATGAAATCTTTACAGATTTGGCGATTTTTCTCATCACGGGGAAAGAAGATTAATCCTGTTCCATACTTTCCAAAATCAGGAAGTTGTATACCCGCTTTTGCCAGTTCTTCTTTATAGTACTGATGTGGAATTTGAATAAGAATTCCTGCGCCATCACCGGTATTTTCTTCGCAACCGCAAGCTCCGCGATGTTCCATATTTTCGAGCATCGTTAAGGCATCTTTAACAGTGCGATGAGATTTTTCGCCTTTAAGATGAGCGACAAAGCCGATTCCGCAAGCATCTTTTTCCATTTGCGGCAGATACAAGCCATTCTTTACATTTTCCTTTGCTGTCATTACCAATGATTTAAAATGAGTACCGATATACTAAACCACATAAAAAGTTTAGTAATTAATATTACTACATTCTGCTCAAAACACGGAAAAATGTGATTTAAGAAAACCTTAAAGAATTGTAGGGTGAATGTAAGGAGGGTATTATCAGTTCCATTTGTTTAGTAAAATAAACTTTTCCCCGCTCATGTTATCTACCAATTTTTTAGAAATGTACGGTGAGAAATTATCGGGAATCGAATCATTCCTACCTACGATCAGATATTGAATATTATATTTTCTAAGAAATTTAATTTTCAAATCATCTGCATTAAGTATGGAGTCTTTACTAAACGATGATTGTACGACATAATTATAATAGGCTTGATATTTCAAAATACTTTGAATTTGTGGTATATCAATTTTGCTTTTCAAGTCAAAAGTAGACAAACTCACAGTATTATAGTAATTATACATATATTTAATATACCAACCAAGGCGATTATGATCTGGAGGACCATTAAGACTGTCATAATTATTATATATGCATGCTCCTAAAGGGTTTGTCGTCTCAATTAAAGCACTACGTATATGTTTAAGATAATTTTCGGAATAATGTTGCTCCCTACTTGAGCTTCTAAGATTGGTTTCCTGTATAACTTTAAAGGATGCAACAAAAATTATTAAAATAATATACAAATATTTAAAATTCTTACCTTTTTTTTGAAAGGAAATATATAACAAAAAAGGAAACAAATACAACAATGATTCATATATATTTCCAAAAAACTGAAAGAAATCTGGGATACCTGACAGAAGTGATATTGAAAGCAGAGCAATAACTAAGCAAAATAAGTATATTGCAACGAGCATACGGAATTTATTATTTGTTTTAAATAATTCTACTATGTACTTATATTGTATTACCATAAACAGAACAAACAGAAAATAATAAGCTAAAAACGAAATTACCATACCTGACATATAATTTATTTTTGTCGGGAAATATGTCAATATATTATTTTTAATAAGTTCAAGTATATTTAGATTTCCAACATATTGGATGGAAGGTTTATTTAGTATATAAAAAACAATAAAACAAATACATATAACAATCAACGTTGAAATATTTCCTAATGCATAATTTTTATATCCCGGTAGTTTAAAAATGATCGACGTAACATTTATCATAAATATCATTCCAAATACAGACGGTAAAGTGGTTACATTTATAAACGGAAAACAGAGCAGTGGAATTACAAAAAGACGGTATTGGTTTTTAAGTAACAGTATAATTGATAATAGTAAAATGATTGTTTGAAGTAGTATTTTAGGTCCAGTTAAAATATTAATTATAGGAAACTTATTAAAAGGTGCCATTAAGTTAATAAAATCGAATTTATCGAAGAATTTCCATTGTATTCCTGCTACAAATAGAAACAACAGAGTAATTAAAATTTCTTGCCAATTTATTTTTTTATATATTTCAATTAATGACAAGAATCCCAAGCCGATATAGAACACTAATAAGGGGCTGACTATAATTTTTAGAACATTAATGGATAATAACTTAAATGGTACGGCAATCAAACTTGTCAACCAGAGTTCAAAATAATGATAGGTTGTCACACCATGAAAATTTGAACTTATCAGGTTTGCTTCTTGAAAAAAATTCTCGTTGCCAGTAAGGTAAAGATAGTCTGCTACTTTTGAATAGAATATTGTATCAAAAAAAGTAGCCGGAATTTGAATATTTGAATACGGAATTTCTGAATATGACTTATAGGCAAATATAATGAAACTATAAAAAAAAACAGTTACTACGATTGGCAACGAAAGCATTGGACTGCTATTGTTTTTATAATTAGAAAGATTGAACTTATCCCGTAATCTATACAATAAAAACAAACAAACTATAACAAAAAGAATATTTATTGTCTTAAATTTTGTAACATAAGCCGAAAAAAATGTTACCCAAAACACCATTCCAATGACTGACTTGTAAAAAAAAGTAAAATAGGGAGAGGTAGTATCTTCTTTAATAAAAAAGGCTAAATAATAGCCTGTAAAATAAAATAAAAAAATTACAAGCTCTAAAACTAAAAAATAATGAAAAAAGGCACTTAGAAAATAACTCATAAGGTTCGAATTAGCATATTAATATTGAGAATCACATATGCTACCTCTTCTTGCGTCATAGGGTAGTACAGTGGTATAACAATACTATTATCACTGGCATCTTCTGATATGGGTAGATTATATACTGCATAATCCTTATAAGCTGTTTCTCTGTGTGCCGTTACTACACCTCGTCGCGTTGAAATACCTACATCCAATAATTTTTGCATCAAATCATTTCTGTTTATCGGGCATTCGGGTTTAAGATAAATACTGTAAGACTGGTAATTTGTAAAATAACCTTCTTCCTCATAAGGTAGTCTAATGCAATCAATATCTTTGAATGCTTCATGATACTGTAAAGCTATTTTACGTCTTTCATCTACTATTTTATCTAATTTTTCCAATTGTTTGATGCCGACAGCCGCCTGTATATCTGTCATACGGTAGTTATATCCCAACTCAATATGATCTTCAAAAATTACTTTATCCGATTCATGCCTTACTCTGTCGTTGATGCTCATGGCATGCTGACGCAATAATTTAATTCTGTCTCTATAGGCTTCGTTATTGGTAGTTATCATTCCACCATCACCGGTAGTGATTACCTTTCTTGGGTGAAATGAAAAACAAACCAAATCTGAATGACTGCCAATTTTTTTTCCTTTATAAGCAGATCCTGCTGCACAAGCCGCATCTTCAATTAGTATTAGGTTATTCTCATCACACAATGCCTTAAAAGCATCAATATCAGCCGGCATTCCAATTTGATGAACCAATAAAATCGCTTTCGTTTTCGGTGTAATTTTTTCGCGCACATCATCTACATCCAGATTGTAGGTTTCAGGATTTACTTCAGCAAATACTACTTTAGCACCCACATAGCGAATGCTGTTGGCGGTAGCTACATAGCTCATCGACGGGCATATTACTTCATCATCTTCTTTTATTCCTGCAACTATCATGGCTAAATGCAGTGCAGTTGTACAATTAGATAAAGCTACTGCATATTTACTGCCAACATAAACTGCAAACTTTTCTTCAAATTCTTGCACACGCGGCCCTTGAGTTACCCATCCTGTAAGTATGGTATCATACACATTTTGTGCATCATCTTTATCTAAATAAGGTTTGGCAACTGGTATTTTCATTATGCGAAGTTAAGTAATGCTATTAATTTTGCCAATTTTGAACCTTAATGTCTTTAATTAAGTTCTTTTCTTTTGACAATGCTACATAATAATTTATGGTTTCATTTAAACCTGCTTCAAATGTAAACGTTGATTTAAAATCGGTAATTGCATAGAATTGTTGAGCATCTACCCATAATCTCGGCACATCAGCAGGTCTGTCGGGTAAAAATTCAATTCCTAAATCTGTTCGGTTCATGGCAATCAGTAATTTTTCAAGAAGATCTTTCATGGTAATTTCGTTGCCTGTTCCAATATTAATGGTCAGTGCATTTAATTCATTGCGTTTATCCAACAATCCGGATAAGGCTCTTGCCGTATCTTTTACATAAAAGAAATCGCGGGTGATGCTGCCATCACCAAAAACAATCGGTTTTTCATCATTTAATATTCTGACAATGCTTCGCGGTATTACTTCTCCTGCATCTCCTTCATAATGAGCTCTTGGTCCATAGTTATTAAATATCCTCAAAACCGTAACGGGCAAGCCATAACATTCATGATAGGCATTTGTAAAATGCTCACCGGCGAGTTTGCTTGCACCATAAACTGTCAATGGAGCAGTTGCTGCATGTTCAGTAATAGGAAATGAAGTTGTTCTTCCATAAATTTCAGAAGTAGAGATATAGAAAAAATGCGCTACATCATTTCTCTTTGCAGCTTCGAGTACATTCAGTGTTCCTTCTGCATTTACTCTGTGATTTTCAAAAGGCGAGTGAATAGAATGACGGACACCTAAACAAGCCAAATGATATACATAAGAACAGCCTTGAACAGCCTCATTGCAATCTTCTTTGCTAAGAATATCACCTTTAATAAAAGTAAAATCTGGGTTTTGTTTTGCATCAGCAAGATTCTCCTCTTTTCCATTAGACAGATTATCCAGAACAACTACCTGATGTCCCAAATGAAGTAAATAATCCGTCAAATGTGAACCGATAAAACCGGCACCACCTGTTATAAGTATTTTTTTAGTT
>CAYVGM010000199.1:1631-5470 GCA_964451125.1 uncultured Chitinophagales bacterium | reverse complement strand
ATTCTGCTATAAAAATTGCACAAAACTATGGTATTCGTGTTTACACGATTGGTATAGGCAAGATGGGAATGGCTTCTTATCCCGTAAAAGATCAAAATGGAAATACTTTTTATCAAAATATGCCGGTACAAATTGACGAACCACTGTTGCGTAAAATTGCTGCCGAAACCGGAGGTATTTATTACAGAGCTACAAATAACAGCAACTTAAAATCTATCTATACTACTATTGATAAACTGGAGAAATCCAAGATAAAAGTGAGTAATTATCATCGCAGGAGTGAACGCTATCATGTGTTCTTATTTCTAGCTTTGATTTGTTTATTGGCTGATTTTATACTGAGAAATACTTATTTTAAAACAATTTTAACTTAAATAATCCGCTCCCAATCTTATTAAAGGAGGGAGCAACGGATAAGCAAATTATAACGATGCTGCGGTTTGAACATAAAGAATATTTCCTGCTATTGTTGCTGATGCCGGCAATTACCTTGTTGTATTTTTTTATTCAAAAGCAACTTAAAAAAGAATTTGCAGCTTTTGGCAACCGGGAAATTATCGGCAGACTGATACCGGATAAAAACGAAAAAAAATCGCAGGCTAAATTAATTATACTCAACTTGCTGATCTTGTTTCTGACACTTGCATTGGCACAACCGCAAATGGGGACAAAATTAGAAAAAGTACAGCGCAGAGGAATTGATGTGGTGATTGCTTTAGATTTATCTCGCAGTATGCTGGCAAGAGATGTAGTTCCGTCACGATTAGAGAAATCAAAATTATTAATTCAATCACTGCTGAAAAAATTGGATGGCGACAGAGTAGGTTTAGTTGTTTTTGCAGGAAATGCTTATTTGCAAATGCCATTAACCGTTGATTATTCTTCTTTGTTGCTTTATTTGCGTTCAATCAATACCAATACTGTCCCCACACAAGGTACTGTCATTTCGCAGGCACTCGAAACCGCTAACGATGCCTTTAATGCAAAAGAACAAAAGTATAAAGCGATTATTGTTATTACGGATGGTGAAGACCACGAAGAAGATGCGATAGATAAAGCTGAATCGGTGGCAAGCGACGGCACCAGAATATTTACGATTGGCGTAGGCAGTAAGCAAGGAGGCACCATTCCGGTATATAATGAAAGCGGAAACATTATAGGCGATAAAAAAGATGAAAACGGACAAACGATAATTTCTAAATTAAATGAAAACATGTTGCAGGCTTTGGCAAAAGCAGGTGACGGAAATTATTATATCCTGGATAATGCAAAACAAGTGGCTGACTTTCTGTCGAAAGATATTGCCAAGATGGAAACCAAGACCATTCGCGACAAAACATTCTCCGATTATGTAGAACAGTTTCAGTATTTTGTGGTATTTGCTTTGCTGGCTTTATTGGCTGATATATTTTTAACATACAGAAAAAAATGGACAGATT
Organism: uncultured Chitinophagales bacterium; assembly: GCA_964451125.1. GTDB lineage: Bacteria > Bacteroidota > Bacteroidia > Chitinophagales > JADIYW01 > JADJSS01. Next base: position 4,031 of record CAYVGM010000199.1, on the reverse strand, counting down.
TTAAAAATGAGAAATAGCCTCATCTATACTATAATTACTTTTTTCGTTTTGCTCATGGCAAACTCAACGCTGTTTGCTCAAAGCACGAATAAGTTATTGCGCCAGGGCAATAAAGAATACAAGGAGCAAAAGTATAATAATGCTACAGAAAGCTATACGAAAGCCTTGCAACAAGCACCTAAAGAAGTGCGTGGTTATTTCAATTTGGGGGATACCTATTTTATGATGAACCAATTAGATAAGGCGAAAGAAATGTATCAACAGTCGGCAACGCTGAGTACGAATGCAGAAATAAAGGCTAAAGCGTATTATAATATTGGTAATGCACATTACAAACAAGAAAAATGGCAGGAAAGTGTGAATGCTTATAAACAATCATTGAAATACAATCCTAAAGATAAAGATGCCAAATACAACCTGATGATGGCCATGGCTAAAATAGTGAAAGCTAAAAATGGCGGATCATCGGAAAGCCCATCAGATTTTGCAAAGAAATTGAAAATGCAAGCAGATACATTAATTAACCAAAATAAGTTTAAAGAAGCGTATCAGTTAATGATGGATGGTTCAAAAAAAGATAAAACGGTAAACAAGTTTTATGGAGAATTTATTAAGAAAACAAAAGATATTGTAGATATACTGAAATGAAAAAAATAATAATTGTCATATTGGCTTTTTGTACAGGTGTAATGCATGCACAGCAAACGTATAACACCGCGGATGATTATTTTTACAGAGGTGCAAAAATGTATTGTAATGAAAAGTCAGATGAAGCTTTGGCAACCGTTGAAGAAGGGCTGTCAAAATTCCCTCAAGATAAAAAGTTGAAAGAATTGTATGATAAATTAAAAAAGAAACAAGACGAAGAAAAGAAAAAGAAAGAAGAGCAACAAAAACAACAACAAAATCAGAATCAAAAACAACAGAACCAAAATAACCAACAACAAAATCAACAACAGCAAAATCAGGGAAATAACGAAGCACAAAAGAAACAACAGCAGCAGCAAAGTGCCGGACAGATGGGAGATAAGCAAGCCGAACAAATGCTGGAAGCCATTTCTGCTGATGAAGCCAAAACTCAGGAGAAAGTAAACAAACAAAAAGTAAAACCGGTAAAAGGTAAAGTGCTGAAAGACTGGTGATAATTGGTTAATTAATGGGCTTATTAGATAATAAATGAAATAAAATGCGATTAAAAGATAAACATAAAGTGAGTCCGATCGGAAATGAGTGCAAGTCAACTCGTTCTCACGATGTAACATTATCTAATTATCTTATAACCTTATTATTTATTCTCTTTTCATCTTCGGTTTTCGCACAACGTTTTACCGCAACAGCAAGCAGTAATAATGTGCCTGTAAATTGGCAATTTGAGATTATATATACGATAGAAAATGGTGATGCAAAGTCTTTTACACCGCCACGTATAGAAAATTTTGATGTTTATGGACCTGCTACTTCTCAAAATATTTCAATAGTTAACGGACGCATGTCCAAGTCAGTTTCATACACATATACATTACAGCCTAAAAAACAAGGCGATTTTACTATACCTCCGGCTATTGCAAATATCAACGGAAGTCAAATGCAGTCCAATGGTCTGAGTATAAAAGTAGGCCCACCGCAAAAGCAACCCCAACAACAGGCACAGCAAAGTTATGACCCGTTTGATGCATTTCGTCAATTTAATAAACAGCGTGAAATTACAGAAGAGGACCTGCGCAAATTCGCACAGGAAAATTTGTTCGTTCGCATATCGCCAAGCAAAACATCTTTTTATCAAGGCGACCAGGTTACCTTGTCTTACAAATTATACTATCGCATTCCCTTTCAAAATTTACAAGCTATTAAAATGCCGTCTTATAACGGGTTTTTAAGCGAAGAATTTAAATTGCCCGAACCCGACCCTGAAAAACAAGCTCCAATTGAAGTCTATAACGGAAAGAAATTTTATGTACAGGAGTTTAAACGAGTAGCCTTATTTCCACTTAAATCAGGCAATATACAAATAGAACCCATGCAGTTGCAAGGCACGGCATTGATAGAAGTGCCCGACCCATTCTTCGGGGAATTACTCCCTCATTGGCAACCCTATGACTATACTTTCAACAGTAATGATATTGAATTAAATGTAAAACCGCTGCCCGAAAAAAACAAACCCGAATCGTTCAGCGGTGCTGTTGGGAAATTCAGTTTTTCGGCTGATTACGATAAAACAAAAGTGAAAGTCGGCGACCCTGTTAAATTAAGAATCACATATACGGGAACTGGGAATCTAAAATTAATTACACCACCAAAATTACAGTTTCCGGAAGAATTTGAAGCGTATGAGCCAAAAACTATGGACAACTTTAATCGTGAGGGCGATATAGTGAAAGGCAGTAAAACTTTTGAGTATGT
>CAYVGM010000199.1:0-1531 GCA_964451125.1 uncultured Chitinophagales bacterium | reverse complement strand
GATAAAGAACAGGATTTTTATAATGAGGTGATACGCTCGCTTTGGGAATACACATCAGACAAATTGGAAATTCCACAAAGCGAATTATCCAAAGAAAATATAGCCGAAAAATTGAGCGTTAAACAGGTAGATGAACAAAAAATAACAGCATTAAAAGATACATTGGATACGTGTGAAATGGCTTTATTTTCACCCGTAGAACAGAAAGCACAAATGAAAAATACATTTGAAAAAGCTAGAGAATTAATTATAGATTTTGAAACCACATTAAACAAGAAAACCTGATGCAGTTTTTTAAAAATAGGGTTTTGAATGTCATAAATTCCGGATTTATGAAGTTAATCTTTTGCGTATTCGTGTTGAATTATACGACAGCGTTTGCTCAGTCATTAGAACAAAAATTCACCAAAGCAAATCAGTACTACAAGGATAAACAATACGATTTTGCAGAGTCGGCGTATTTAGATATTTTAAAGACAGATGCTGATAATGTAAATGCCAATTATAATTTAGGTAATGTTTATTTTCGTAAAAAAGAGTATGTGCTAGCAGTCTATTATTATGAGAAAGCAAAAAAAATTAATCCTTCCGACAAAGCTGTTTTGCACAACTTACAACTGACGAATAATCTCTTGTTTAAAAAACAAGAATTCAGTTCAGGTTTTTTCCTGACTGCCTATTTGCATCAGTTTATACAAAGTTATACATCGGTGCAATGGGCTAAAATAGCCTTGTTTTTTTTATGGATGGCAGTGATTGGTTTAGTATTTTACTTTGTTAAACAAAATTTATTTGCTCGTAGAATTGGCATTTTAAGCGCACTTGCAGCTTGTTTGTTTTTCCTTTTCACCTACATCAAATATAATTCGGAAATAAAAAAAGATTATGGCATTTTAATGCAGACTTCCGTCTTGAATAAAACGCCGGTCTTAAACTCGAACACAAAAGATACGGCACAAGCCGGAACTAAATTAAAGTTAATTGACACCGATAAAGACTGGCAAAAAGTACAACTTCCCAATGATAAACAAGGTTGGATAATGAAGTCGGCTGTAAAAGAAATATGATAAAAACGAGAGTTAATAAGCTCTCACATTTTTGCCTTCCATATAGTTGACAAATGCTTTGAGTGCTACCCGCACTCCGCCTTGCGTGGGATAATCGCCCGTAAAATACCAGTCTCCTGTATTATTCGGGCAGGCACTATGCAGATTTTCTATACTCTGGTAAATGACCTGAACATTTGAAAAGATATGCTGAGGTTTTACAATTTCTGCAATTTTATCCGAAATTTCTTCAGGGCTAAACGGCTCATACACTTGCTTGACTAAATTCTGCATTACACTTAATGGTTTTTCCAGTTCTTCGAGGCAATCTTTATATAGTTTTTCCAAAACTGCATATTCATCACGTTCTTTCCAAAGGGCAATAGCAGCCTGAAAGGCTACAAAGCTGCCCATTTTACTCATGTCTATGCCATAGCAATCCGGATAACGAATTTGAGGCGCAGAGGAAACGATAATAACTTTTT
>CAYVGM010000198.1:0-5484 GCA_964451125.1 uncultured Chitinophagales bacterium | reverse complement strand
ATAAAATTGATTACGCATATGGAAGAACCACTTCATTAAATTATTCATATTATCCGTCTAAAAAACTAAAATCGACCCAAACCTTTGAGAATAATATATTAAATGGACTATCTACTACATATTATGAAAACGGCAAACCAGAGTCGAAAGGAAATTATACAGATGGGATTAAGACTGGCAAATGGAATTATTGGAATAAATCAGGTCAACTTACAACGAAGAACGAATCTGATGTGATATTAGAAGAATCTGACTTTTATAATATGCGTAATATAGATGTTGATTTTACAGATTACTTTTCAGCACACACCCATATAGATACATTAAGTTTGCCGGATGATATTCGGTTGTATACTGTATTTGTTTCTCCTGAAAGATATCCATTAAGTTCATTTTTGCCCGATACGATAGAGCTAAAAGCTATCACAGCATATGACCATCAATATATGCTTGACCAAGCCACAAACTATCATCCTGCTGAAAACGAATGTATGCTACTCTATGAATTGATTAAACCTCCGGAGTTAAATATCAAACCTATACTGACTTTTTTATTAGGAAGTTCTGTTAAAAACAAACTGAAATCTATTAGCGAAAGTTCAATTGATGATATTATAAACATATATGAATACTCAATAATAAATGACGACTATTTAGGTTTTTCAGCTATGAAACAGGCACTATATAATGCAAAATAGTTACAACTAAATCTAGTAGTTACTACACAATTCTTAATAATTCTTTCTTTTAAGCTCAAGTTTTCTTCATTTCTTTGTTGCATGAAAGCATTTCTAATCAAAATATTAGAAAGCCACTGGTTGCACAATTTATTGGATTTGTCTGTAATCGGGCTGATTGTCTATTTCTTTTACCACAGTTATACATCAGCAGACGAAATTCGGAAACTACAAATCCTGTATCTGCTGGCTATACTGCTGGCTGTTCATGTACTGGTTCTACTAGCTCGTGTAGCTTTCCGTATCAAGCGCAAACGCATTGTGAGCGGATTTTCCAATTCCGTATATTTACTGATACAAATCGGCTTTTTATTTGCCGTATTGTTTAATATTCATCTGCAAAGAGGGTAGTTATGGAAAAACAAGTTCTTCAAACTGATGTTGTCATTATTGGCGCAGGATATGCGGGTATTGCGGCTGCAAAACAACTGCAAGCAAACCAAACTGACTTTATCGTACTGGAAGCCCGTGACAGAATTGGAGGTCGTACGCACTCTGCTACGTTGGCATCCGGAGCTCAGGTTGACCTTGGTGCCCAATGGATCGGCCCCACTCAACAACTTATTTGGCAATGGGTAAAAGAAACCAATACCCCTACATTTGATACATTTGACAGCGGGAAAAATGTATTATCATACAAAAATAAAGTTTCCACCTATACCGGTACCATTCCCAAAATAGACCCCATCTCATTAATTGATTTGGGTTTGGCCATTGACAAAATCAATAAACTTTGCAAAGAAATTAATCTGGAAGAACCCTGGAAACATCCTAAAGCAGCCACATACGACTCAATGACTTTTCATACATGGATAGAAAAAAACATGTACACGGCAAAAGCCAAGCATTTATTTCAAATCGGGGTAGAAACAGTATTTGCTGAAGAAGCTTCATCTCTTTCATTTTTGCATGCGTTGTTTTATTGCCGAAGCGGAGAAAATATGGAGTCGCTGATTTCTATAAAAAACGGAGCACAGCAGACCTTACTGCTTGGCGGTACGCAAAAGCTCTTAATAAAAATTGCCCAGCCGTTTCAGGATAAAATAAAATTAAATCAAGCCGTGAGTCAAATTTACCAATCAGACTCCGGAGTACAGACTGAAACTAATGATTATCGGGTAAGTGCTAAAAAATGTATTCTCACTTTGCCACCAGTGTTATTGAATACAATAAAATTTTCGCCTCTTTTGCCACAAAGAAAAGCACAACTCATACAGCGTGTACCCATGGGGGCGGCAATGAAGTGTTTTGTGATTTATAAAATTCCGTTTTGGAGAAAGATGGGCTATTCCGGACAAATTGTGAGTGATACCCATCCGGTAAGAGTAACATTTGACTGCACAAAAGAGGATACGGATTTGGGTGTTTTATTAGTCTTTATTGAAGGCAAGAATGCCCGGTATTTTCTTGATTATCCACAAGAAGAGAGAAAACAAAGAGTAATAGCTGAATTAGTTAAGTACTTTGGTGAAGAAGCTAAAACGTATATTGAATATACGGATAAGTGCTGGACAGAGGAAGAATACAGCCGTGGTTGTTATGCAGGAAACATGCCACCGGGCGTGCTAACACAGTTTGGTGACGAATTGAGAAAACCTTTCATGCATTTGCATTTTGCCGGCACAGAAACTGCTTATAAGTGGAACGGCTATATGGATGGCGCAATTGAAAGTGGTCATCGTGTAGCGGAAGAAGTACTGAAGCTGATATAAAAAATGCTCAATCATAAAGATTGAGCATAATATTTAAAGATTGGTTGTTGTATTAGTCTAAGTCAGTTTCATAATCACAATACCAAATATATTTGCTGCCATGTCTGCACGGTCAGCCATGTTAGATAAGTGACGATATACTTCGCGTTTGTAAAAAAACTGAGGCAGGTTTTCCGGTGTAACCGGATGGATAAATAAATCGCGCAAGGCTTTGCGGTATTGTTTTTCAACATCTTTTTCCAGCTTCTTCGTTTTCAAGGCATGCTCATGAGCTACGCGCGGATTTTTGCTGAGGCGCTCCATGGCCATCAGCAACTCTTCTGTCTGTCTACGAACCAAAACAACCATTTTACGTATATATTCATCCGCCCTTACATTCAAAATGCGCATCTCATCTGTAGTAGTTTGTGCATAATCCACCATATCAAACAATGCATTTGATATATTATAAATATCCTCACGGTCTATCGGCGTGATAAATGTATTCAACAAATCATCAATCATCACCCTGCGAATTTCTTCAATTTGTTTGGTGATGGTCTTTAAATGTTCCAGCCTGGAAGCAATGTCTTCTTCATCTAATGAATGTTCTAAAAAAACAATAGCTTCGTTCGTTTTTTGTGTTTGTTCGATAAGTTGCATGATAAACTTATCTGTTTTTTCTTCTTTAGAGCCGAAAATTCCCATAACTATTTAAATATTAAATCTATTATAAAATATATAATTGCCGATAAGGTAGCCGTGATTGGGATGGTTAAAATCCATGTTGTAAAAATTTCTTTCAAAACAAACCATCTTACTTTCGACACTTTATCACTGGCACCAGCACCAATAATGGACATACTCACAACTTGGTTGGTACTTACAGGCCCTCCTAAAAACGATGCCGTAATAATAACTAATGCAGAAGCAAACTGTGAAGTGAAGCTGTGAATAGGTCTGATTTTGTAAAATTTACCACCTAAAGTCTGGATAATTCTCCAACCGCCTAATGCAGTACCCAAACCGATTGCACTCGCACTGCATAAAATAACCCAGGTGGGAACAACAAATTCTTTCTGAAACCCTAATACCACCAAGCCCATGGTGATAATACCCATTGTTTTTTGTGCATCATTTGTACCATGACTTAGGGCTAATGCTATGGCTGTAGGTAACTGTCCTACCTTAAGAGCAGTATCTGCTTTTGGAGAGGCATTTTTAAGCAGTCTTTTAGTGATAGTCATGATGAGCCAACCCATAGTGAAGCCGATTACAGGCGAAGTAAATAAGGCAATCAGAATAACATAAATACCTTTAAGTTTTATAGCACCAAATCCCGAATCCATGATAACTGCACCTATAATACCACCAATTAACGCATGAGATGAACTGGATGGAATACCAAAATACCAGGTAGTTACATTCCACATGCTGGCACTCAACAGCGCTGCAATAACCACATAAATATTAATGGAACTGGTGTCTGCCACATTATGACCTATGGTTTTAGCAACTGCCACACCAAAAATAAACGGACCGATAAGGTTGGCAACTGCAGCCAAAGTAAGAGCAGCTCTTGCAGACATGGCTCTGGAGGAAATAATAGTGGCCACCACATTGGCACTGTCATTAAAACCATTTAAAAAATCAAAGGTCAAGGATAAAACCAATAATATGATTAGCCAAATTTCAGGTGTCATGTGTGAATATCTGTGTGAAACGAAAACGCAAAAATAACGTATTTATCAATTAAATTTATGACGAGTATCAACAAAAAATACAATTTTAATCATTGATTCTTTTCTATATGATATTTATTGCATAAAACTTTGCATCGTTTGTTCCCATCCCCATGCATGCAGCATGGCATCCTCTAAGCTATAAGCACAATGCCAGTTTAATTTTGTTTTTGCTTTAGTATTATCTGCATATACAGCCACTACATCACCCGCCCGACGATCGCCGACTATATAATTTAATTTTTTACCGGTGGCTTTCTCAAATGCATTAATTACCTCAAACACACTAACTCCATTACCCGTACCCAGATTAAACACTTCACATGCTGACTGATGAGTATGTATTGCGTATTGCAATGCCAGTGTATGCGCATGAGCAATGTCGCAGACATGAATATAATCGCGGATGCAACTGCCGTCACGGGTAGGATAATCGCCTCCATAAACCGTCAGTGCACCTAGTTTGCCAATGACACTTTGGGTAATATAGGGTACCAGATTATTCGGTTTATCAATGGGCATTTCACCGATTAATGCACTTGGATGTGCACCTATTGGGTTAAAATAACGCAACAGTATGCTATTACATCTGGTCGATTTGTTCCAATGGCGTATTATCTCTTCCCCTATTTGTTTGGTGTGTGCATACGGACTTTCTGCTTCCTTTATGGGTGTAGATTCTGCAACCGGCAATTCGTCTGCATTGCCATAAACTGAACAAGAGGATGAAAATACAAAACTTGGAATCCGGTGTCGGGCTATGCCCTCTAATACATGAAGCAATGAATTCAGGTTGTTTTCATAATACAACAATGGTTTTTCTACAGATTCAGGTACGGATTTTAAAGCAGCAAAATGGATAACTCCTTTTGCATCTGCATGTTCCTCAAAAAATTTAGCGGTAGCTTCTTTATCACACAACTCCAATTTATAAAAGCGGATATTTTTGCCCGTTATTTTTTCTAAGGCTGCAAGACTATAATCACTCGAACGAGAAAAATTATCCACACAAACAACGTCATATCCGTTTTCAATTAAGTCTGCAATGGTATGCGAACCGATATATCCTGCTCCGCCTGTAACGATGATTTTCATCTCTTAGATATTAATATTGAAAGTGATAGTCGAGTATTATTTTACATAAATCAATGTCCGAAATTAATAAAAAACAGGTAAATCAAAAAAAGGGTTAATCACGGCAAGTTTTGAGCCAAAACTCATATTTAATTTTTCACAACATGTGTTCGAGCGTTTTGTATTTTTTATTTAATAAAAACATAAAATAATCTCAATAAAGTTACTACTTAAGATATA
>CAYVGM010000197.1:0-5493 GCA_964451125.1 uncultured Chitinophagales bacterium | reverse complement strand
GTTTTCGTCTTGAAGTTCATTTTCAATACCGTACTTATGTTCAAATATGTCAAATCGGTATTCAATATCTGTCAATGCTCCAAAATGTAAATAAATAGTATTGTAATGCAGATTTATACCTGTAAATTGTATATTGCCAATGTCGGAATAGTTTTATAAGTTAATTAGGAAATGGGATAGACTAAATAAATTTCTAGGCTTTTGTAAAAGTCAATAATTGATTTTTTAATTTCAGTTTCTTCTTCAAGTCGTGGATGATTTTTAATTCAAAACTTCTTGTGCTATTTTTTGTTTTTGTTGTTCTGTTGCTTTAATGATATACTGAACAATAAAATCTGCTGTAATAGGAGTACCATCATAATGTAAAACTGATTTTAATCTTTTAGGATCAGTTTCAAGTTCATTTACCAGCAACTTTTTCATTTGAGCATCTCTGTTTTGTTCAATGATGAAAATGGTTTTATGCTGTTCGATGAATTGTTGTACTTCCTGCTGAAATGGAAAAGATTTTAATCGCATGGAGTCCGTTTTAATTCCATCTTCTGCCAGTATATCCACAGCTTCAAGAGCTGAATCAGTTGTAGTTCCGAAAAATATTAAACCGATATCACTCGTGTTTTTTGTCTGATAAAATTCAGGTTTATATACTAAAGTTTTTGCCGTATCCCATTTGCGTTCAAGGCGTTCCATTCCTTCAATATAGTCGTTACTGTCTTCAGAATAACGGGCATATTTATCATGCGAAGAACCGCGTGTAAAGTAAGAGCCCAAGGTCGGATGAGTTCCAGGAATGGTACGATATGGAATACCGTCGCCGTCATCATCTTTATATCTTCCCCAGTCTTTGTATGCTTCTAATTGATCAGCATTCAGCACTTTACCACGGTCATACTGTAGTGCATCATCCCATTCAAAAGGAGCTGAAAGATGATCATTCATCCCCAAATCCAAATCTGTCATAACAATAACAGGGGTTTGCAGTCTTTCCGTCAAATCGAAAGCTTTTGCAGTGAAATCAAAACATTCTTTAGGATTGCTTGGAATTAACAACACATGTTTAGTATCACCATGAGACGCATAGGCTGCTGAAAGTAAATCTGATTGTTGGGTTCGGGTAGGCATACCGGTTGAAGGACCACCTCTTTGCACATCAATCAGTACTACTGGTATTTCTGAAAAATAAGCTAACCCCAAAAACTCAGACATCAGTGAAAGTCCCGGACCACTGGTTGCAGTAAAGCCACGCGCTCCGTTCCAGCAAGCACCCATAGCCATCCCGATAGCAGCAAGTTCGTCTTCTGCCTGCACAATGGCAAAGTTTTTAGCTCCTGTTTCTTTATCAATGCGCAAACGGTTTGCCCATTTCTCAAATGCATTTACCAGCGATGTAGAAGGCGTTATCGGATACCAGGAGGCAACAGTTGCACCGGCATACACTGCTCCTAATCCGCAGGCTGTATTTCCATTTACAAATATTGAATTTCCGATTTTATCTCTTCGTTCTACTCTGACATCAATCGGGAATTGGAAATGTTCATGTACATAATCTATACCCATTTGCACGGCTAATTCATTAGGCGCAATCAGCTTTTCTTTCTTTTTAAATTCATTTTTTATAATATCAGTGATTACTTGACGCTCTATATTCAACAGGGCAGACAAAGCACCTACATATATCATATTTTTTAGCAACTGACGGTAGCGAGGGTCTTCAAAATGTTTGTTACTCAATCCGGTCATAGGTATGCCGATATAAGTAATATCCTCGCGTATATATGATTTATTTAAGAACTTGCTGCTGTCATATATAAAGTAACCACCCGGCTTTACTGAAGCAATATCTTGTTTCATGCTTTGCGGATTGAGGCAAATCATGACATCTACTCCTTCTTTTCTTCCTTTATAACCTTTGTCGTTTACACGTACTTCATACCATGTAGGCAATCCTTGAATATTGGAAGGAAATATATTTTTAGCCGTAAATGGAATTCCCATTTTAAACATACAAGTAGCAAACATCGTATTGGCACTAGCAGATCCGGTACCATTTACATTTGCGAATTTTACAACAAAATCATTTATTTTTACTGACATTGATAAGGTTTAGTTACTTCGTAAAATAATTTTTGCATATCCCAAGCTGCTGTAGGGCAACGCTCGGCGCATAAGCCACAGTGCAAACATACATCTTCATCTTTTACCATCACTTTTCCTGTTTTAAGCGGATGTGATACATACAATTCCTGTTCTAAATTTTGAGCCGGAGCCATTAAACTCAATCGCATGACTTCTTCGCTGTTTATATTTTCAGTAAAGGTAATACAGCTTGTCGGGCATATATCCTGACAGGCATCACACTCTATACAACGGGCTTCATTAAATACAGTTTGAACATCGCAATTAAGACATCGGTGCGCTTCTTTAAAAGCCGTTTCCATATCAAATCCCAGCTCTACTTCCATTTTGCGATCTTTCAGCGCCATTTTCTTTTCAGCCAAAGGCACTTTATAGCGTATATCTGTTACTACAGCATTTTCATACATCCACTCGTGAATGCCCATTTTTTGTGATGTAAATTCCGCTACGTTTGCCGGCCTGTCATGTATCAAATCTTTGCCATTGCAATATAAATCAATAGAGATAGAAGCCTGATGACCTTGAGCTACGGCAGTAATTACATTTTTAGGGCCGAATGCCGCATCACCTCCAAAAAACACACCCGGTATGCTTGACGTAAATGTTTTAGCATCAACCACCGGCATCTCCCATTTGTCGAGTTGTAACCCCAAATCTCTTTCAATCCAAGGGAAACTGTTTTCTTGCCCAATGGCAATTATGACATCGTTTGCTTCTAAAAATTGTTCAGCATCTCCGGTAGGCACAAGTGAGCGTTTTCCATTTTCGTCGTAAACGGCCTCCACTTTTTGAAACAGCATGCCTTTCAGCTTTCCATTTTCTACAACAAAAGATTTTGGCACCATGCATTCCAGAATAGGAATATCTTCATGCATGGCATCTTCAATTTCCCAAGGTGAAGCTTTCATATCTTTAAACGGACTGCGAACAACAACGGTTACTTGTTCACCACCTAATCGTTTTGATGTTCTGCAACAGTCCATTGCCGTATTTCCTCCACCCAAAACCAATACTTTTTTGCCTATACTATGTGTATGTTCAAAAGAAACATTGGCCAGCCATTGAATGCCGATATGTATGTTTTCTTGTGCATCCCAACGTCCGGGCAAATCAGCCAGATCTTTTCCTTTAGGAGCTCCAGTACCTACAAACACTGCATCGTACTTCTTATTTAATATTTCCTTAAGGCTATTGACATAGGTATTGAAATGTGTGTGAATGTCCATATCTAGTACGTAACCTACTTCTTCATCCAGTACTTCATCGGGAAGTCGAAAAGATGGTATTTGCGAACGCATCATTCCTCCGCCTTTGGTTTGATCGTCATATAAATCGATGAAATAACCAAGCGGAGCTAAATTACGAGCAACAGTAAGAGATGCAGGACCACCACCAATCAATGCAATACGTTTACCGTTCATTTCAGCAGGCACTTTTGGCATCAGGTGTTTTACATCAGCTTTAAAATCTGCTGCTACACGCTTAAGTCTGCAAATTGCAACGGGATCTTCTTCTACACGACCGCGACGGCAAGCGGGCTCGCAAGGACGGTCACAGGTTCTGCCTAATACACCCGGAAAAACATTAGAATTCCAGTTAATCATGTAGGCTTCCGTATATTTTTCTTCAGCTATCAGTCGTATATATTCCGGAACTGGTGTGTGTGCAGGACAAGCGTATTGACAGTCGACCACCTTATGAAAATATTCAGGGTCTTTAATATTAGTAGGTTCCAATCTCAAAAAAATTTTAACATACAAAGTTAATTAAGTTTTAGATGAAAAAAAACGTTTTTTTAAAACGTGAAAAGATTAGACTAACTCGTTATGTGTTTTAAACCACATAGAATCATTATATTTCTATCCTGAATAGTTATTTGGTGCAAATCAGTAGAGATAGTCAAGCAAAAACATAGTATCGCTTTTGGTATCGCCTAAGGCGATACCTGTATTTTTCTATTCTTACCTGATTTTTTAGGCAAACATTGTTAAACCTAAAAAAAATCTATGACTCTATTTGGTAAAAATTATAAATCAAAACGCAATAGAAGTTGGAATAGTTTTTTTAAAGAATTTTAATACTTTCATCCATCACTAGCTGATTTAATAACAAATGCTAACGTTTAACAAGATTTTAACAAACTAATTTTACAACCAAATTAAATTATATGAGCACCTTTTCCAACTGGATTAAAAATTCCTACACCGTTAAGTTCGGTATTATTGGCATTCTTGTATTAATCCTTCTCATTCCGTCTATGATGATACAGAGTCTTATTGCTGAAAGGCAGGAGAGAAGCAATTCGGTATCAGACGAGATTAGCAGTAAATGGGGTAATTCGCAAACAATGGCCGGTCCGTTTATCAATATTCCGTTTAAACAAAAAATAAAAACAACCAATACAGACGGAACCAGCACTTTATCAGAAGGAATAGGGACAATACACATGCTGCCTGAAATGTTGACGATTAATAATAAAGTAAATACAGAAACCAAGCACCGGGGCATGTACAAATCTGTTGTTTATACGGATAATGCACAACTAAACGGCTCGTTTAATATTAATGATATTGCCAAGTTGAATATTCCTGCTGAAAATATTTTATGGAATCAGGCATATTTAGCGCTTTACATTACAGATTTGAGAGGCATTAAGTCGCAGGTGAAAATTAACTGGAACAATCAGCCATTAGAAATGAACCCTGGTATCGACAATAACGACATTCAGATATTTGGCGGCAACAAAAAATACCATGTTAATGCCTACTCCAGAGACTATGTGACTACGGATGCCGTTATAACTGCAAATGCAGGAGGAAATGAAAATTCGAGTGGTTTGAGTGTTCCCATTGATGTTCAAACACAAAAAGAATTTACCTTCGATTTCAATTTAGATTTGCGCGGCAGTAATGCGTTGCAGTTTGTTCCGGTTGGAAAAGAAACGAAAGTAAGTGTAAATTCAGATTACACTTCACCCAGCTTTGATGGTGCATTTGTAACAGATGCGAACAGTGTAACGGAAAAAGGGTTTACATCAAGTTGGAAAATTCTGCATTTGAACAGAAACTTCCCGCAGCAGTGGACGAATAACGATTATGATATAAATAATTCGGCATTCGGCGTTAATTTTTTAGTGCCTGTTGACCATTATCAAAAGACTATGCGCTCTGCCAAGTATGCGGTGATGTTTATTTTCCTTACGTTTTTAATTTTTGTTTTTTCAGAGATTTTAAACGGCTACAAGATACATCCTGTACAATATTTGTTAATCGGTTTGGCATTGGTAATATTTTACACCTTGCTGTTGTCTATTTCCGAACAATTAGGCTTTACATGGGCTTATGTCATTTCCAGTAT
>CAYVGM010000196.1:0-5494 GCA_964451125.1 uncultured Chitinophagales bacterium | reverse complement strand
GTTCCTTGCCTGCATTATTATACCATGGGCGATGTAAAAACTATTTCTGCTATTTGTAAGGAAGTGGTGTGATCAGCTTATCCTGTTCAGCCCGGCTTTGGCTTCTGCATTTATACTGTTTTCATATTCATCTTTGTCCATATCCAATGCCATCTGGTAGTATTTCTTAGCGCTCGAGTTTTTATTTTGCCGTTCGAAGATAGCTCCTAATTTTATACAGGCATTGGCAATATAGTAATAGTCTAAATTTTTTCCTTTATCAATGGTCTGCAAATAAAAACTTACTGCATTATCTGTTTTTCCCATATCGTCATAAATACGTGCCCTGCGGTACAGGTATTCAATTTTATCTTTGTTGCGGGTAAATTTTTCCGGCTTTATTTCATTTAATACCATCAAAGCCTTATCATAATAAGCTCCGTCATTCAGTATTCTGGCTTTCAGTAATTGCGCATTCGGCATATAGCCGGATTCAGCTTCGTGTTGCGCTGCTTTATCTTCATCGGTAGGTGCGTCTTTTATTGACAACACTGCTTGCATATACTTCTTATATAAATCAGGTTTGCCGTTAACCAGATAAAACCAGGCTAATTTCCTGTTGGCTTCTTTTTGGTAAGAACGTCCTTTGTTTTGTTGCAAGAAAGATTTGATATAAGCATCTGCATCTGCATCTAAGCGCGAAAGCTTGGTAGTGCCGTATAATAAATCCAAATAAGGAACAGCCATAAACGCCTTTCCTGTCGGTCGCTTCGCCAATAATTCCAACACTTTGTCGCTTTTGCCATTATAAGATGCTACAGATGCGGCTATAAAACAATTCAATAAGTTATCATCTGTCGGCAACTTCATATCGGCCACCCATTGCCAAGCGGCTTCTTTGTTTTTTTCTACATGCAGTTGTATCAAAATATACTCGATAAGAGCCTCTTCCCGAAATGGAAAATTTTCATCCAGCAAGACTAGCTTAAGTTCTTGAACGCCCTGATTTACTGAGCCTTTCAGCCCAAGCAGGGAAGCCCCGAATTTATAATTATCAGGGATATTGCCAAAAATAATATGCAGTAGTCCCAGGCTTTTTTGATTAGGCAAAAAAGCAGGAAATTTGTTTTTGTTTTTTTCGAGCAATTCGTTCGATTTCTTTATATCGAATACCGCACTCATATACTTGCCGAATTTTAATTTAATCAGTGCTTGCTGAAAATATATTTCCGCTTGGGTGTATAAATAGTAAGGAGAGCTTTTGTCGCCAGTTTTTAGCTTGTTTAAATGAGCTTCTGTCTTTGACATAAATTGGTTGTATTGTGCATCATTATCATTGATATACACCTTAAAGAAGTCAGCATAATTTTCAATAAAATAAGGAAATAAATTTTTGGGATTTTGTTTTTTTTCGGCAGCCAGTAATGTTAGTCCATCATTCATTTTCAATTTAAAAACAGATTGATAAGCCTGCTTGCAGTTAGGCGAAAAATCAAAATTTTGTGCCTGAGCAAAAATGGATATCATGCCTGCTAATAAACCCACTAATTTCCGCATGACATATCTACTTTTTAGTTTTTACTTAATTCTCTTGATCGCAACAGCGCTTTTTCCAAACCCAGTTCAATATTTTCAGAAACCGCTTGCTGGTTAAACTGCCGTATTGCCGCCTCTGTTGTTCCACCTTTAGAAGCTACTTTTTCTATCCACTCTTTGCAAGAAAGGTTGTTGACTTTATACAATTCAACAGCACCCAAGAATGTTTGTTCTACAATCTTCGAGGCTTCTGTATGCGAGAAACCCATTTCCATTGATTTGTTTATCATGGCATCCATGAAGTAAAAGACATACGCGGGGCCGCTTCCTGAAATAGCCGTGATGGCATTCAGTTTATCTTCATCGTAAACTTGTATCGTGCCACCTGTAGTTTCCAGTAGTTTGCGTATAAAATCGACATCATGCTGGCTGATTTTTTCTGACACCATAAATCCGGTTACGCCCATCCCAATTTGGCAAGGCAAATTCGGCATCGCACGCACCACTTTCTTCGTTTGGAGATGTTCTTCCAAAGTTGCGATAGAAACGCCAGCCATGATGGTCAGGATGATATGCTTTTCGGTGATGAAAGGGCTCAGTTTGGGATAAATAGCATGTGCATCCTGCGGTTTGACTGCTATAATAATTAAATCTTTCTCTGTGATAAAATCTCCGAATTCATTATAAACCTGACCAAGCTTAATGCGATTTAGTTCTGCAATCTGAGCAGCATCTTTTTCGATAATAGTAAGTTGTTTATGGGTTAAAATTTTAGCATTCAAAAAACTTTGGGCAAAGCTTCTGCCCATGTTGCCTCCGCCTACAATTAATACATTCATGGTATGAAGATAATTTTTTTTCGTGTTTTGCATCACCCTTTTTGTGTAGAATGTGTATTTTTATACATGCTTGCTCTGCTGCTTTATCTGCTTGACGGTGTTATTCATCTCATTTCTGAATATCTGCAGTTCCCGATAGTAAAATATGGCAGTAAAATTTTGCTGATGCCTTTGCTTGCTGTCTTCCTGATTTCAAAAGTAAAAACAAATAACAAACTCATTTTATCCGCTTTGTTTTTTTCCTGGTTAGGCGATATCTTTTTGATGTTTCCGCGCAGCGAATACAGCGAGCTTATGCAAAAATTGCTATTTATTTGTGGATTAGCATCATTTTTAATTGCACATGTCTTTTATGTTTTCACTTTCTTAAAAGAAATAAAGAGCGTTAAAAAGGTATCTTTAGTAGTTGAGAATCCTTATTTTACACTCCCATTTTTAGTTTTCTTGTTTTTCTTACTTTATTTCTTGTTTCCTTATTTGAACGACATGAAATTGCCGGTCGTGATTTATGGTGCTATCATTAATCTGATGGCATTAATGGCATTAAACCGAAAGAATTTAGTCATAGATTCTTCCTTTTATTTGGTTTTTATTGGGGCATTACTTTTTATGATTTCGGATACGACAATCGCCATAAATGTGTTTTATAAAGCACAACCTTGGCATCGGGTATTTATTATGAGTACCTATATAATTGCACAGGCTTTAATTGTCTATGGGTGGATACAAAATCAAATTTTATCAAAAAAAATAGTTTAAAATATGAAAAATCTTTTTTGGATATTACTAATCATGCTTGTAGCATTTACACAAACAAAAGCCGGTTTCATTAATGGCACTATGACTCATCAAAACAAAGTGAGGAAGTATGTCATTTATGTTCCGTCAATATATTACACTCAAAACAAAAAAGTGCCTTTGCTGATTGGATTACATGGCTTTGGTGATGATATTGCCAACTTTAGTCAGATTTGCATGTCTAATATTGCGGATACGGCCAACTATATTGTTGCCTATCCTGAGGCTTTAGCAGATCCTCAGTTAGGAGCAAATGCTTGGAACAGCGGAGCAGGAGCTATAGGTTATATAGTTAATAACACTATAGATGATGTCGGTTTTATTAATAGATTGATGGATACAGTTATTGCCAAATATTCTATAGACACGACACGCATGTATATGTTTGGTTTTTCTTTTGGCGGATTTATGACAAATCGCATGGCATGTGAAAAAAGTACTCGTTTGGCTGCAGTTGCTTCTGTTTCAGGACTGAAAGGCAATTATGTAACTGCCACACCGCAGGTGCCAATGCCCTATTTGCATTTCCATGGTACAGCCGACCAAACCATCGGCTATTATGGTACATCTACGATGGGCTTCTTACCCGGTTTAGGATTGAGTGCAGAAAATACTGCGAAATATTGGGCTAACCATAACCATTGTAATATGACTCCGGTGGTAGATTCTATGCCAAATCTTAAAAATGACGGCTTGCGTTTTGTCCGTTTCTCGTATTTAGGCGGTGATAATGGCAGTACTGCTATTTTATATAAAGTGATGAATGGTGAACATAAGTGGTATGGTACGCCTACAAACGACATATCTTATTGCCAAACGATATGGAGTTTCCTTAGCCAATATTCGAGAACATCGACGATTACTGCTATTAGAAACAATTCGACCAAAACGAGCTTTAAAGTTTTTCCTAATCCATCATCAGGAAGTATCACGATACAGTCTGAGACTGCTGTAAACATAGTGCAAATATGGAATATAGAAGGCAAAATTTTGACTGAAGAAAAAATAGATAACCAACTAACATTTACACTTTCTGCAACTTTATCAAACGGCGTGTATTTGGTGAGATTACTAAATAAAGACGATGAAGCAATGGGAGAAGAAAAACTGGTTATACAACATTAAAAACATTACTGTCAGCTTAGTGTTTACTGATAGTATAAATTTCCTATGAAAAAATTAAGCATAGTTCACACGAAAAATTAGTTTTTGTTTAGTGTAAAATTAATATATATATTATTTAATATTTATTATTAATAAGGTATTTAATTTCATAAAATAATGATTAGTTAGTGTTGGTAAATGATTTTTATTACATTTAGAAAATGAAATTAATCTTAAAAAGGATATTTGATGTCTTAGGATTACCGTTGTCACTATTAACTATTCTCTGGTCAAAAGTGATAACAAAATCAACAGAACGCACTATGCCATTTTCAAACAAATTGTTTCGAGCATTAGGAGTTCGTCCTGTCAGAGATCATTATTATGAACCCATGATTAATCCGCAGAAGCATCTTACTGCTCCTTTAGATCAGGACAGAGTACTACCGGGCATAAATATGAATATTGAAGGCCAGTTGCAATTGCTGGGAAAATTCAGTTATACGAATGAGCTGCTTTTGTTTCCTTCTGCCAAAACGAATAAATTGGAATACTATTACAATAATGGCAGATTTGAGTCCGGAGATGCAGAATACCTCTATAATATGATTAGATTTTTTAAACCGCAAAAAATTATTGAGATAGGCAGTGGGATGTCAACATTAATGGCAATAAATGCTATAGAATATAATAAGCTGGAGAATAATGATTATACCTGTAAACATATTTGTATAGAACCTTATGAAATGAACTGGCTCGAAGATGTGAATGTAGAAGTTCTGAGAAAAAAAGTGGAGGATATTCCCATGACAATATTTAATGAGTTGGGTGAAAATGATATTTTATTTATTGATTCCTCTCATATTATCAGACCACAAGGAGATGTGCTTACTGAATATCTGCATATTTTACCTGTATTAAATCAAGGGGTTATCGTACATATCCATGATATCTTCACACCCAAGGATTATCCTGCGGAATGGGTTCTTACAGAGCACCGCCTTTGGAATGAGCAATATCTGCTGGAGGCGTTTTTATGTAACAACAACAAATTCGAAATTATTGGAGCATTAAATCACCTGAAGCACCACCATCTCAATCAATTAGAAGATGCCTGTCCATTATTGATTTTAAATAAGAACAGACAACCCGGCTCATTTTGGATTAGGGCAGTTAATTAGTAATATTCAGGTCATATACTTCAATCATTTTTCATTAGCTTAGCATTCATGTTAAAA
>CAYVGM010000195.1:0-5596 GCA_964451125.1 uncultured Chitinophagales bacterium | reverse complement strand
AAATGGTTTGTTGCCCGAAGTATGCACTCAACAAATATACTGTTTATCTCGTTTTTCGCGCATTTTTGTATGACCGAAAGTGTGAGGTGGATTAGTTGTGTCCTCTAATTATTGTGCAGTGAGGATATTCTAAAATGTTATCGTGCTGGAACATCGCTTATTTTTTTTATACAAGAAAAATTCCGGCTATTTAAAATTGCTTATCTTCATTTATCGAAATTTTTTGTATGGGACAGATAAAAGCCATTTTAGTAGATGATGAAAAAAATAACCGCATTGCGTTAAGTAAGCTCATCGAAAAATTTTGTCTTAATGTAACAGTTTCCGGAGAGTGTGAAAGTGTAGACGAAGCAATTATTCAGATTGCAAACTTAAATCCCGATGTGGTTTTTTTAGATGTAGAGATGCCTTCAAAAAACGGCTTTGATTTATTGGCACATTATCAATACCATTGTCCGTTTGATGTCATTTTTACTACGGCATACAGCCAATATGCGGTGAAGGCATTTCGCTACAGTGCACTGGATTATTTGTTGAAGCCGGTTGACCCTGAAGAACTGATACAGGCGGTACACAAACTTGCCATGAAGCTTGATGAAAGTATAAAACATAAGCAATTTGAACTGTTAGAAAACAAAATCAATCATTCCGATATAGCAAAGAAGCAAATTGCTGTTTCTACCTTAGAAGGTATTTATTTTGCCTCTTTAGATGAAATTATTCATGTGGATGCCGATTCGTCTTATACCAAAATATTTTTATCGAATGGTGATATGATTATGTCTTCCAAACCGTTGAAATATTTTGAAGAGATGCTGGAAGATTTCGATTTCGTGCGTGTCCATCAGTCGCATATTATTAACTTGAAGCATATTCGCCGCTATGTGCGTGGCGATGGGGGGCAAGTCATCATGACCAACGGTACGGAAATAGAAGTATCGCGAAGAAAAAAAGAAGATTTGCTGAGTAAGATTTCGGAGACGTTGTAACATTATTATATCATAAACCATATCGTTACATAGTTGTTGAATGATTGATTAATGTGAAAATTACATATAAATAAAATATTCCATTTATTTATTGCTATTATTTTAAAAATCTTTTTCAATAGAAGTTTTAGGTTATCTATGTGCCTATGTGGTTGGAAAACCATACACACTATTTTAAGTTGATTAATACAAAAAAATCCCGCCATTACAGCGGGATTTTCTATTAAAGATTGTTCTGAGATTAATCTTTCTTGCCTTCCATTTTAGCTTTCAAATCAGATAAAGCATCCAAATCGCCAAGTGTAGATTTCTCTATTTTGCTGTTCAATTCTTTTACAGAATCTTTAGCTTTTTTAGCTTCTTTTTTCTTCTCACCTTCTACTTTTTTCTTATCATCCAGCTTAGCATCTTCAATTACTCTTGTATGTGACACGATAATGCGTTTGTCATCGCGGTCAAACTCCAGTACTTTGAATGGCAATACTTCTTCCACTTCAGCTAATTTTCCGTCTGCTTTTTTGATATGGCGGGTTGGTGCAAATGCTTCGATACCATAAGGCAACTGTACAACTGCTCCTTTGTCTTCGCGTTTCAAAACGGTAGCTTCATGTGTAGAACCTAACGGGAACAAGTTTTCAAATGTATCCCAAGGATCTTCTTCCAATTGCTTATGTCCTAAAACTATTTTGCGGTTGTCGCTGTCTATTTCCAATACGATTACATCCAGCTCATTACCTACTTTCGTAAATTCTGACGGGTGGTTGTAGCGTTTTGTCCATGACAAATCAGAAATATGCACCATGCCGCCTACTACATCATCCAGCTCAACAAATACACCATAAGGCGTGATGTTTTTCACTAAGCCTTTGTGCTTGCTTCCAACAGGATATTTAGATGCAATACTTGTCCATGGATCTTCAGTCATTTGTTTCAAACTCAATGACATTTTGCGCTCGTCTTTGTCTAAGGTAACCACCAATGCCTCGAATTCGTCGCCTAATTTGAAGAAATCGCGAGAGTTAATCGGTTGGTTGCTCCAGGTTACTTCAGATACGTGAATCAACCCTTCTACACCCGGTACAATTTCCAAGAAAGAACCGTAGTCTTCAATGTTTACGATTTTACCTTTCACTTTTGAACCTACTTCGATGCCTTCAGGCAATGAATCCCATGGATGTGGCTGTAATTGTTTCAGACCAAGTGAAATGCGTTTTTTATTGTCATCATAATCAATGACAACAACTTGCAGTTTTTGATCCATTTTCAATACTTCATTCGGATGGTTGATACGTCCCCAAGAAATATCTGTAATGTAAAGCAAGCCATCTACGCCGCCTAGGTCGATAAATGCACCAAAGTCGGTGATGTTTTTGATAGTACCTTCCAACACCTGACCTTTCTCCAGTTTGCCGATAATTTCCTGGCGCTGAGATTCCAAATCACTTTCAATAAGTGCTTTGTGTGAAACCACCGCATTTTTAATAACATGGTTAATTTTCACCACTTTGAACTCCATCGTTTTGCCTACAAATTGGTCATAGTCGGTAATTGGTTTTACATCAATTTGAGAACCCGGCAAGAATGTTTCCATGCCGTACAACTCAACAATCAAACCACCTTTAGTTTTGCTGATTACTTTACCTTTTACGATAATGTCTTTTTCGTGTGCTTCGCAAATCAAATCCCAAGCTTTGGTTAATTTCGCTTTTTTGCGAGATAGGATAAGCGCACCTTTTTTGTTTTCTTTGCTTTCCACGTACACTTCTACTTCATCACCAATTTTCAGGTCTGGAAGGTCTTTAAACTCAGAACGTGGAATCATGCCGTCAGATTTGAATCCGATGTTTAAAATAACATCTGAGTCTGTCAAGCCTGTAACTGTAGCACTTACAATTTCACTGTCTTCTACTTGTCGAAATGTAGAATCATACATGTTTTGCAATTCAGCCGTTTTCTCTTTAGAGTACTGATTTGCACCTTTTTTGCTGATGTTCCAATCAAATTCTACGGATTTCTTTTTTGTAACCGGAAGTTCGATATCGATAACTTCTTGTTCTACCACTTCTTTTTCGTGGTTTAATACATCGGCATCTTCATTTGCCAAATGTGTTTGATCTAATTCTTCTGTCAAAATGACTAATTTTAAAGGTTAAAAAATAATTTATCTCTCCAAAATGTACGCAATGCAAAATTTTGGACTGCAAAAGTACTAAATTTATTTGATAATTAGCTAATTAGACAAACATATTTGATAGGATTTGATGTTGTGGCTTGAAAAAAAATCAGCAGCATTTAGTACCTTAGAAAGTATGAAAACAAAATGACTATGTCAGATTTTGTCTATTTTTTCTTTTTTTCCTCCAACACCTTGTCAAAATCAGCTTTTTCCGCCTCCCAAAGTTCTATTTTGTTGCCATCTGGGTCCATAATATGTACAAATTTGCCTATGCCGTCGTAGGTTTCAATCGTATCTGTTATTTGTACACCTTTTTGTTTAAGTTGTTCAGTAAGTTGTTCGATATGCGTAACCCTGTAATTAATCATAAAATCTTTCGTTGAAGGCTCAAAATAATTGGTATTATTGTTGAATACGCTCCATTGCGTCATCCCATATTTTGAGGCATCATTTCCTTCCCGCCATTCAAACATAACTCCGTATTGATCAAGATTAAAGCCTAAGTTATCCTGATACCATTTTTTTAAAGTTTTTGGATCGGTACTTTTAAAAAAGATACCTCCAATGCCTGTGGCTTTTGCTGAGCTGTCTGTACTGTTTTTCTTTTTCTTGTAAATGCCATCAAATGCAACGGCAACAACACTGTCTTTGCTGTTGACAATATCCCATTTTTGATGCACAAAGCCGGAGTCGTCTTGAAACCAAGTGATGACGTTTTGAGTTGATTTTTTACTTTTGGGATTAACAGCAGGCTTGCTCTTTAAAATCATTCTTTCATTCTTATATTTCCCTTTCAACTCCAGAATGTTACCGGTATTATCAATATAAACTTGACTCCAAGTCTTGTCATTTGCATTGTAATAGGAATAACTTGTTCCTGTTTGGATTCCGGAAGTCCAGCTTTCTTGCAGCGCACAACTGTCTTGCATCAGCACTATTTTATTCTCACCTACTTTTTTTCCGGTTGCATTATAAACATCCCAATCACCCAGCCAAAAATCAAATTGCCGATATTCTTTTGCTGTACAACCTACTTGAATATGGGTTGATTGCGCACAGGTAAACTGTAAAAACAGTAATACCCCAAAAAAACAAATGTATTTTATCATTTCGTGAATTTATAAGAAAATATTAATAAAATCGGTTGGCGCGTTTAAATGTACCCAAATCGTTGAAGCGCACACCTTGTTCCTGCATTACTTTATGAGCTTGAGCGGCAGTAAGCTGTCGGATATAAAATGTTTCATTAACTACGAAATGATGTATGGCATGTGTGCTGCCAAAATTGAAACAAAAAAACTGAAATGGAAGAAAATACCACTTATTCAAAATTTGAGTTTGTTGCATAACATTGCCTGGTTCCACATCACCGTAATAATGCATATTGGATGTGATAAAATGCAGGCAAAACATGCGCAATAAATTCGGAAATATAAGTATGGCGACAAGTGGATTTATCCACTCCAGTTGGTACTGTAACCATGCAGGGCTTTGATAGGTAATGCCCACCAGTTTTGTAAAATAATGGATGCCGTAATGTATCAAAAAGAAATACCAGATAAAGTATAAAAGTAACGTGAAAGGCAACATGCCATACAGATTGATTTTTTTAAATTCCAGCGCTTGTTTCTTTTCTAATTCGCCGGAATTCACGGCATCAACAATATCTTTTTTTATGTTGTGTGCTCTTACTACTCCGCCGAAGAGAATATCTGCTGTTGTCAGCAATCTTTTAAAACCCCATTTTTCACCATTGGTTACACCGCGCTCTTCCACATCTGTCTTGGTACCCGATGTGCGGTGGTGGTGAAAATGCAACTCACGGCGAAACCAGGGATTGATGGTCATAGGGCGAAACAGCCATACGCCCAACATCATCATATTTTGCATGAATTTATTCTTTTTAAAATACATGAAATGAATTAAATCATGTTCAAGTTCGTGTAAAATGGAAGTCCAGAACGCTACCCAGACGGCAAGCAATAGCCAGTTTATTTTATGTTGTAAATAAAAAAATGCTCCAACCAAAATCATCAGGCAGGATAAGAAAAAAATGGCAAAGCCGATTGTATTTTGATGTTTCAAAAATGCATATTTGGTGCGAGCTTCTTTGCTCGCATGTTGAATTTCTTTGCGAATGATTTTGGTGCGCATATCATCACTGACAGCTTCAGATGAGAACGTATTCATACATTAAAATTACGAAATAGCACAACAAAAATCAATTTACTTTGGTAAAGAGATTTAAGGGATAGATTTTGTAAAATTGAGGATACTCTGTTAAGTAATAATCAGCAGTTAAAAAATCTAATCGGTGGGGATTTTGATTTTAAGCCCATTCAGGTTTTCGTGAACATGCAACTGACAGGCCAATCTGCAATGTCCCGAATCGCATAAAGGCAATGTATCCAGCATGCACAATTCAGCATCA
>CAYVGM010000194.1:0-5646 GCA_964451125.1 uncultured Chitinophagales bacterium | reverse complement strand
ATCAAAATATCATCACCCGGAATACCCACACAACGTTTTACATAGTTTTCGCGCTTATCAACCGGTCTTTCAGGATTTTCATAGGCATCTCCGGGATAATTAAACACCACGATGTCATTATTTTTTATATCCTGCAAACCGGGTAATCTGAAATAGGGGAGTTCTATCAGCTTGGAATAAGCTTTTCCCATCCCGAAGGGCATCGTGTGGTGGGCCAATGGAAATGCAATAGGTGTCATGGGTACGCGTGCGCCATAGTTAAGCTTGCTTACAAATAAAAAATCGCCTTCCAGCAATGAGCCTTCCAGAGATGTGGTAGGGATTTTATACGCTTCGATAACGAAAAAACGAATGATAGTAGCTGCTACAAAAGCAAATAAAAGTGCATCAGCCCATTCACGTCCCATACTTCTATTCTTCTTAGGTTCGCCATCGGGAGTATGGCTGGGACCTTCATATTTTAAATCGGGAAAAAATCCGACAATTAAAAAATAGAGCGGACTGAACATAATAGCAAAGAAATGGTGAATGAAATTTCTTTTGCCAAATGAATTACAAATATCCGGCACCCAGGTTAATCCAAACAACATGTTGATATAGGGTACTAAACCCCAATAAGCTTGTTTTTTAGGTCTACCAACGATTTCCATCAATGTGAAATCCTGTGTAAGCGGAATAAATACATGAAACGGATTTTTGCCGGCTTTTTTATACCAGTTGAATAATGGAAAATGCAGAACGTAAAACAGTAAATAAAAGTAAACTAAACTGAGCATATATTTTTTTTATTGAATAAGTGATTAAAGGTAAGCATATCTTACAATATCATGGTGAAGAAATGTTAAATGCCTTATTATGAAAAGCCCAACACATCTTCCATGCTGTACACACCTTTTTTGCCAATCAGCCATTGTGCAGCGGTAAGTGCCCCTCCGGCAAAACCTTTGCGGGAATGTGCCGTGTGTATCAATTCTATTTTGTCTATTTCATTTTCATAAGTAATGTGGTGTGTGCCGGGTACGTCAGGTTCTCGTTTAGAAATAATACTTAAAATATCCTCGTTATCAGTTGCATTATTTTCCCATTCTTTTTTGCGTTCTATTCTTTTCAAAATATCTAAAGCAGCATGCAAAGCCGTGCCGCTCGGTGCATCTTTTTTTTCGGTATGATGTATTTCTTCCAAAATAACATCGTAGTCAGTTTGCTTATTCATGATTTCAGCCAGATAGCGGTTGACTTCAAAAAAGATATTAACTCCGATACTGAAATTTGGAGCAAATAAAAAAGATTGATGAGTTTGTTCAGCCAGTGCTTGTATTTCAGGCAACTGACTAGTCCATCCTGTTGAGCCGACCACTATGGGAATGCCGGCTTCAAAACACCATTTTATATTTTCTACAGCGGTATGCGGTGAGGTAAATTCTATAGCAACATCTACCGCACGCAATTCATCCAGCGTAATAGTAGGTCTGTTGTCAATATCCACAATTAAGGATACATCATAAAAGTTGTTGCCGGCTTTTTCATTTTTTTCTTTCGCTAATGCATGTATGGTTTGTCCCATTTTGCCATAACCGATTAATGCAATTTTCATCTTATATAATTTTAGAGCAACTCGTTGACGAATTACGTTATTTCAATGTCAAATTTAAACTTAATCCCGTATAATATTGATTGCCTACCGTGTTAATTTTAGGTGCAATTTCCAAAGTGAGATTATCAGAAATATCAAACTTGCTCATGTGTGCATCGACTGCGGCATCTAATATCCCCAATCCCCAGATAAATAATGTGGCAAATGAGGCGAGTTGTGTGTTTTTGCGGTAATAATCGCGGTAGGTTTGCAGTTCTGTAGGGCCAAGCTGGTTGTAAGGTTCTGGAATAGGTCGATTATTGAGCGTGTCACGCAAATAGCCGTTAAACGTTTTAAGTTGTTTGCCTTGTGAAACGACAAAATACAATCCGCCGCCTAAAAGCCCGTAAACGATGGGTAGTTTCCAGTATTTGCGCATATAAATTTGTCCTAAGCCCGGGCAGGCTAAACCATATAGCGCAGCTTTTTTGGCTGTTTTTTGAGTTTTCGCTGTAATTTTTTCCTTGCCAAATTTATTGGTTAGTGCTTTCTTTTGCTGCGCTGAATCTGACAACTGGTGTACTTGTTTCTTTGTTCGCTTAAATTCTTTAGATGAGGAACTTAAGGTATCATAAGCATTAGTTTTAATAATGCTGTCAATGGCAAGCGAATCGAATTTGAAACCAGAGGCGAGAGTAACAGAGGAATCCGAATCGATCATAGTTTGCGCAGGCAGCCAAAGGCAACACATAACAAGAATACAAACAGATGCGATTTTTTTCAATGTGATTTATTCGGACACAAATATAAAAAAGAAAGCTTGATTTTGTTATAAAATCCCGGGAACAGTAAGTAAGGTATAAGTGTAAAGAAGAAAGTGAAAACATGCCAGGGCGTCCGCATTTAAAAACTAAGGAGTTCATCTCTGAAGGTTTGGTATAATGTGGCAATATTTCGTTAATGATTTTTGCTTATTTTTTTGTCAGATTGTTTAAACAAAAGGCATTACTGAATTTAAAACAAGGTTCATGTTTTGAGCCATGTTTTTTGTTCTTTTTCGTTGTTTATCTTCACCAAATACAACATCTAAATTCCAATGTAAATTATTTTCTATAGCCCAATGTTGTCGTATGAGTTGATTAAACAGTTCTGCCGTTTTTCCCTGTACACTGCTGATTTAATATCGAATAGCATGCTCTTGTTTTTGAGTAGTTTTAATGTATCGAGTGCTTTCTATCTTTATTAGAGTAGATAAGTGTTTCCAATTATAAGTATGTTGTTGTATGGCTGATAAATCGGATATAATACTACAAATTCTTCGTTCTTCACGGCCATGTCCTTTATCGTCTTTGATATGTGTTTGTTGTGGTTCTTGGTGCTTGAACAGCATTACTACATCGTCACAGAGTTCTTGTTGATTGCGCTTAACAGCTAAAATATAATCAGCTTGTTTGTCTAAAATTTGTTCCGCTATATTTTTTTGACATCCTATTGCATCTATACTCACGATACAATCCTCTATATTCAATAGGTTTAATAATTCGGGTATTACTTTAATTTCATTACTCTTATCTTGGGTTTTTACTTGTTGTATACAAATACCTTGTACGGTAGCATAGGCAGTGAGCAGATGGATGGCAGATTGACCTTTGCCTGTGTCATAGCTGCCTTTGAGGCGTTTACCATCAAAAAACCACTGTTTTCCGCAACTTCAGTAAATTAAAGGTAGGTATTTGCTTTATAAATTGCAATTGATATGTATACTATATTAATAAATATATTAATGTAAATTTTGATTGCCTAAAAAGGCATGTATAAATGTTTATTTTCAGTAAAAAATAAGACAAAATGGCTTTTTGCATAGTCGCGTTGCCAGTTTTTTAGGGCATTTTGTATATTTTTAATTCCAAGTATATGTAAACTTCGTTTGAGGTTGTAACATAAAAATATAAGGTTTGAGTTCGCCATCTACTTTTTCGAGTCCTTTGAGCAGGGTGTAGGTGTAGCCCCACTGCCTTTTTATAGTGCCTAAGGGATGTTCTATAAGGGCTTGCCTGCGCTTGTATTCTTTGCGGTTTGCTGCAAGGTTTTCTTTGTTTCGGTCAACGGCATCTTGGTATTCGCTACGTTCTATGGCTCTGTATTTGAGCTAGGTACACTTGCTTTTCAAAGGACATTTAACACACGCATTAATTGTATACTTTATATATATATGAATTTTATCCGGTTTCTCTTTTCTTAATATGACAGCTTCCTTTGGTGGTTAATTTGGTATTTTTCGTATGGGCTTAATTGACTTTGAGTTGTTACTTGAATTTTAGCAATAATATGTCAAGTAAATTTCCAGAATATATCCTAATTTTTTGTACTTTGAACACACCTACAACTTCGCAGTCAATAAGCCTGTCTGTTAATGTTTATTGTTGATGTAAGCCATACATTTGATGTTGCAATTCATCCCAATTTAAGGTACAAGTTCTGCAAATGATTAAAAAAAAATATGGTACTTGTAAATGGGTAAGTAATTTCTATTGCTTGTAAATACATACTCCTTACTTTAACAATTGTCAATGAATGATGCCATTTTTAATTTTAATTTTTATTTAACTTTATTTTTATTTCTATAGTCTAAATAGCTTGTATATAAATTAAAACTTGCTTTGGCTAATATGTAAGTAATAATTGCTGCGATGATACTATTTAATAATGGAAGCAAAGTTTTAGTAATTATTAACTCAAAAGTTTTATCCTGTTGTGCTTGTATAACAGATGTTAATTCTTTGAAATTTGTAATTTCCTTTAATTTTGAAATTTGACTAGAATCATTGCCATTAATAGATAAACTGGGTTGTTTAGGTAGTTTATTGATGCTCTGATTCCAATAAATAGAACAGAAGACAATTATTATAGTTAGCAATAGTCCTGCTGTCAAAATGAAGATGTTTTTTATATTTTCCATTTTTTAAATTTTTATTTGCAATTATAAGTTTTGACCAACAATGTCTCTCGTTTAAAACTAACAAGTTGTGAAAAAAACTCCACTTTGCCTGTTTTCGATTTTTAAAGGTAGGTATTTCTTTCATAAATGGCAATAGGGGATGTATATTTTACTGTCTATATATCTTAATATTGATTCCATCTTTAATAAATGCGATGAATTTAAGTTTCTTTTGTCCATAGTTTTTGTTTTGGAATTAGATGCTGAAAAAATTGGCACTCAAATGGTTATTTTTTTTTGTATTTATTCATTGGTATGTTCCACAAGTATAAAACATCGTAATCCAACAACTTTTTTCACGATTGAGCTGGCTTTTTCTTATACTTTTATCTAATGCTGGAAGTATCCAAAATTTAATCTTAAAGTTTCTCATTTTGTATCAAAATAAAAATGGCATCAAATTTCATTGACGCCATTTATTAGTTTTAGTTTTTTATAATTTACACTTACTTATCGTCTTAGTGTTTTTGTGAAAACTCTACCGTTTGATAAGGTAATAACAGCAATATCATCGCAATCGCCATTACCAAAATCTAGTGTAGCCCATTTCGATGCATCATCATCGCGCACTGCTTTTACTATACCTTCTACAAACTGATGACAGGCCACTTTGCGTATTAAAGGTGTTTGCGTGCTGAAACTTCCGCTTATTCCTCTGCGGTTAGTAAAAGTACCCGTTCCGTTTACCCGATAAACATCATCGTCAAAATTATTACGCGTAGCCTCTCCGGCTATCCATTCTCTTACACGTGTGGCTGTGCCGCTTATGGTAGTGCCGTCGGCAAAGGTAATAGTACGTGTAGAGCTGACATTAAAATATAAATTTTCATCAGCATTTCTTCCCATATTAGTTGCCGTTCTGTCTATATCTACTTTGTTGTTATTTACATAATAGTTATCGGTAGTGGTATGGATCACAGTACCTTGCTCACGATAAGGTCCTGTAAAAGTAACAATGATTTTTCCTTTTCTAGTTACACCATGAGCACCGGTACAACCGGTTCCGAAGTCGATAGTCAAGGTATGTGTCGTACCGGAAGAATCTCTGGTTACTATAGCACAGCCATTAATCAGG
>CAYVGM010000193.1:3613-5657 GCA_964451125.1 uncultured Chitinophagales bacterium | reverse complement strand
TCACCAGCTCCACTATTTTATTTGAAATATCTTATAGTTTTTATTAAAACTTGAAAAATGACCATATCCATTTTCAATATTGGAAATGTTATTTAATGGTTCATTAGAACCTTGATTAAAGTCATTTTCCTCTAAATTTAATTGTTGACTGAACATGTCATAATAATTTTTTCCAATCGCTGTAAATTCTACTAGTAATTGAATCTGGTATGCTTTTTTTATATACGTACTGGGAAAGGTAAATGTCAGATTATGAAAATATCCATCAAATAAATCATCATTAAAAAATATTACATTTATATTAAATGGATTTCTATAGAGATTGCTTTTTAGTGGAATGTTCAAGTTCCATTCGTCTCTATTCGAAATTACTCCATTAACTGTATCGAGATAGAGAACTCTGTAAAGAACAGCTACGTAATACAAATTGGCAAATTGTGCCGAATCGTGAAAGGTTAGTGTAATTTGTGCTGTGGTTTTTGTTCTGTTGCTGTCTGCATGATTGGCCAGAGAAGCATAAAATGGCACTACTTTTGGAAGATATTCTTTTGCTGATGCCGTTCCCAATTGTGCATGCTTTGATTCAATAGCATAAGTTTTATCTTGTTTTAGTTTGTAATCGGAAACATATCTGCCAAGCTGAGCCAGTGTATCATATAACTGATATTTCATTCGCTCGATAAAAATATTGTTTTCATATAAATCCACCTCGCAGTCATCTAGAAATAAAATTGGCGTAAAATCTTCAACTGATTTGCTCTTACTGATATTTACTGCCAGTTGTTTATTTGCAGTAAAATTGGCAACAATTACTTGTTTTGGCGTATAGTCAGTATTTTTAAAATGAAAATCCTTCTGACATCCACTTATACCAATGAATGCTAACAAAACAACAAGAAACATGAATGGATTAAGGCATTTCATTTTTGTGTTTTTTAGTCTTAATATCAAAATTCACGGTGTAGCCCAAAGAGGGCAGCACCGGAAACATACTTAGTTGTACATATTTGGTATACTCATTCCCGTTGGCATCTGTTGCCGCATCTCTGTAAATGGTAAATACATTAAAGTTATTATACACATTATAAACACTTACATTAAACTGATGCGTGCATCGTTTGGCTTTTTTAGTATAGTTCATGCTGATGTCCAAATGATGATAAGCCGGCATGATGTAGTCATTTTTTTTATCCCAATAAAGAGCCATGCCTTGCGATCCGGTTAGTTGTGCATTGTTTAAGTCAATCAATGCAATAGAGTAATCAGTGGTGTATTGCGATTGCGGAGAAGTTAATCGCCATCCGGTGCCATACGTCCAGGAAACTGTAAAATCAAAATGTTTTTTCATTTTATATTGTAACACGATTGAAAAATCATGACGTCTGTCATATTTATAATAATACCATTTTCCTTGGTTTAATTCCGGAAATTGTCGTTTGCTCCACCCTAGACTATACTTCATCCAGGCCGTAAATTGCCCTCTTGTTTTTGCAGCAAAAAATTCAATACCGTATGCCTTACCGATTCCGGTACTAAGCAATTGGTCTTCCCATTTCAATTGGTCAAGCATAAAGAAGGTGCCATAGCGATATTCTGTCAAATGCTTCATCTGTTTGTAATAAGCATCAATACTGGCTGTGTATCCTTTTTCTGCATTATATTGTATTCCACCGGATACTTGCCATGCCGTTTCCGGTGCTATTTTTTTGGTGGCCGGCACCCACACGTCATTTTGTATATCACCCGTATTATTGGTCAGCAAATGCAAGGGTTGTACCGTTTGCATAAATGATAAGCGCAGATCTATTTCTTTTCGCGGATGAATAATTGCTTCTATGCGGGGTAGTGGGTAAAAACGGAATTTTTGAAAATCATAGTACTGGTAAAATTGCAATCCAGTTTTAAGAATAACTAAATCCTTAAGGTTTAATGTATAATCTGCGAAAAAGAAACCATCCAATACATGTACATTGTCATTTTTATATTCAACATTGCTTATCACATTATTGTTTTTGTCTTTGTTGATTCTGTTTACTTTGTTAAT
>CAYVGM010000193.1:0-3513 GCA_964451125.1 uncultured Chitinophagales bacterium | reverse complement strand
TTCGTGTTCATCCATTTTAGTTTTTTCAGCAGCTTTTTATACACTTCTCTGTCTCTTGGTATGTTGATGGTCTTTTTTACTTCTCCAAAATGATAAAAATCACTGCCCGAATACATGCTCCAGTTTAAGGTATGGTGTTCGTTTATTTTATGCTGAATACCGGCATTGATGTCATAAAAGAAATAACTGATACTGCCGTCATTGCCTGAAGCTTTTTTATATTGTGTTTTAGAAACAGGATAAACAAATGCACCTGCATGACAGTCGCGCAGCACTAAATTGAATGATGTTTTGTCTTTTTTTAACGGACCTTCAATATGAAATTTTTGTGTAATGAAGCTGATACTGTAATCACCTTTCCACGCATCGGTATTTCCATAGTGGGGTTGTATATCCAATACGGAAGATAACCTGCCGGTAAAACGAGAAGGGATGAATGATTTATGAATATCCATTTTGCTGATGGCTTCTAATGGAAATACGGAAAGAAAACCATAGATATGTGAAGCATTGAAAATAGGAGCTTTGTGGTATATCATCAAGTTTTGATCGGGACTTCCCCCACGAACAAAAATACCTCTTGCACCTTCTTGCCCGCTTTGTATACCGGGGGTAAGTAATACAGCTCGCATAATATCTTTTTCCCCAAAAAATGAAGGCAATTTTTGAACACTAATTGTAGAAAGTGTAGTTAAACCAGATGCATTTGTTTCTACTGTATTTTGCGTTTTCTGTCCGGCAATGGTAATTTCTCCCAGTGTTAAGTCAGCTATTAAACCGATGCTGATAGTTGTGTTTTCTGTTAAATTTATTTTTCTTTTTAAGGACTGATAGCCCACTGAAGAAATTTCAAAAGTATAACTGCCTTTTGGAATCGTCAGCATGAATTTTCCCAAAGAATCTGCCGTACCTTGTATTTGATTTAATGAATCATAATAAGTTGCATATGCAATTCCCTGTCCGGTAGTATAATCAGCAACCTGAACACTTAGGTCATATTTTTCTGTTCGGGCAAAAACATTTTTTTGAATACATAAAAACAAGATAAAAGATACAAGTATTCCGGCTGTTTTTTGCATGGTGATAATTCCACTCGGCTTTATTATCTGAACAAATGAATATAACCTGATAACGGAGTTTTTAATTTCTCTATGCCATTTACTGTCTGATAGTAAACTTCACACAAATAGTAATATACGCCAGTGTTTAATGGTTTATGTGTCTTATAGTCTTTGCCATCCCAACCAATAAATGGATTTGTGGATTCAAAAACCAAATCACCCCAACGGTTATAAATTTTGATATCTATTTTTTCTACAAAACGATAAGGCAAAATAGGGGTATATAATTCATTTTGAAAATTGACATTTTGCGTAAATGTGTTGGGTAAAACGTAAAGCGGACAATTATCCACACATACGGTATTGGAAAGACTGCCCAGATTTCCATTCTGTCTTTGTGCTTGTACTGCATAACATCCGGCAAGCGAGCGGTAAGGCAGGATATGGGTATAGTTATTAAACGTATTTCCTAATACACTGTCAATAATTTTAAATGAGTCCGTCGTGTTTGATGCATAATAAATATACACTTTCGTGATGTCATTGATAAAGCAATTAGTAGTATTTTGATATTGCCAGGTCAGATAGTTTCTATATTCTGCCGTATCTAAGTTAGAATCTAAACAGAAATTATTGACGCTTAATGTTGGTGTACATGGTTTAGTGGTGTCGCTTGGACGAGCGCAGATTTCTTCTGAATAATTATACAAAGGTTCTTTCAATCCGGCAACAGGATAGGCACCAACAGACTTAATGACATAACAGTATAAGCTGTCGTTAATTAATCCTGTATCTCTGAAAGTTGTTGTGGTTACCGTGGCAATGGAATCAAAAGCTGAAGCTCCCGGATTTTTTCTGTACACCACAAAACTGTCATTTACCCAAGGAACACTATAATTCCAGGATAACTGAATGGCTTCATATTGTGGCGATGCATTGAGATAAACTGAAGAGGCAGGCTCTGAAGTACCCAGAGAATCTGTAGCTCTGGCGCAAAATGAAATTTTATAAGTATAAGGTTGGTTTTGAGTATTCAAGTTATTATCCAAATATGAGGTATCATTGATAGCTGAAAATGTAGGAAATGATTTTGTTGTAACTAAAGTGAAATTAGTTCCCGAAAATCCAACTGCCCTGTATAATTTAAATACATAAGGCCCCGGATTGGAAATGGTATCTAAGCGTTGTGCAAATGGTCTGGACCATTCTATATATATCTGACCTGTAGTTGTAGATGTGCTTCGCACATCAACGTTATAAATCAAAGGCAAATCTGCCGGTATAATAATACATTGTTCTGCTGATGCAATGCCGGAAAAGGCATTGATAATAATTCCGGCATTACTTCTGTCACCGAAATTGGCAGTAATACGATAGCTATATTCGTTTCCTGAACGAATTGTATTGTCTATGAAGGTATAAATATTAGTAGTGCCTATTTTTTGATAGCCTAAAGCAGCCAAATCAGGGGAGCAGGTATCTATTGGAACATTACAACCTTTTTTGCGCCATACCGAGAAGTTCAAAAATTTGGGATTTGTTGCACAAGTATACAGACTATCCCATTTTATCAATACTGTTTTATTTACCGT
This sequence comes from uncultured Chitinophagales bacterium, assembly GCA_964451125.1. GTDB lineage: Bacteria > Bacteroidota > Bacteroidia > Chitinophagales > JADIYW01 > JADJSS01. The sequence goes on along the minus strand of CAYVGM010000193.1, from coordinate 860 downwards.
ATTTAAAACGGCAACAGGATTTTGCGGGGCAGGTGCTAATATTTTTATGATCAGCGTTTTTAAATCAGATAATATAAGAGGAGTAAAATTATCTGTTGCTTTAACAACAACCTGATAATCGTTTCTTGTCAGATGATCGCAACTTGTTTGCCAGTCAAATATAGCACTTGTCGGATTGGCAGGTGCGGCAGCCACAAAAGTAGCAGGACTTACCGGAACTAAAAACGGAGCTCCGTTTGCCGTAAGTGTTACGATTTGTCCGGCATTAGGATCGTTTGCCGTAATATTCAAATGAATACGTGTGCCGGCAACCACACAAATTTTTTCTTGCATGGTAATTTTAGGTGGTAAATTATTTGCATCACTGATAAATATTTGCAAATCTCTGATTACCGTACCAATCAACACGCCACTTCGATATTCTCTTACCAAAATCGCAATATTATAAATACCTACAACCTGCGGAGTATTCCAAATAAGCTCTCCTGTGTGTGGATTGATTGAAATTTGATTATTCGGTCCTGGACCAATAAGATTTGGTGGCGTATAGCCGGGTACTGCCAGTCCTGAAGCTTGTAATGGAGAAATAATAGAAAAATCCAGACAATCACCATCAGGGTCATAGGCGTTCGGATTATGAACAAAAATCGGTCCAACTACGCCATTGTCTATCGGTGGATTTAATAATTGCGGTGAGTTGTTATATCCAATAAGATTCGGGTCGTATATTTTCACCGTGTCTTCTAAATAAAATAAAATATTAACAGAGTTGCTAATATTGATTATATCGCCAATTCTGTTTGGGTCACTCATGCCTACTACGTATGTACGAGGTCCGGAATAGGTATGGCGTGCGGTAT
>CAYVGM010000192.1:0-5686 GCA_964451125.1 uncultured Chitinophagales bacterium | reverse complement strand
GCAAAACCTAAGCAAATGCCTTGTTGTGCATCATCCGGACTGATTGTACGGCTGCGTTCTATTTGCGTGCCATGTCCATACATGACATAAGGCATGGCTTTGGAGCTTTTGGGAACATAACAGATGCCTGAACAGGTAATCATAGAACTGTCTATCCAGGGAGCTTTGTAGAGTATTTCATACACATCTACACCTTCATGTACGGGCAAAATAATTTTTGGAATATGGTGTTTTTTCCAAATGGATTTTATCTCTTTTTTTGAATAGGAACTTACTTTAGTATACGAAATGAGGTATTTGTTTTGGGCTTTGGATTTTATTGTACATATGAAGAATACAGTCAGAAAAATCAAAACTCGAATGATTTTTGAAAAATTAAAATCTGAGATGTTCATGTTTTTAATTATAATAAATAATATACTATCATTTTAATCTAAGTTGTTGTGCAGAATAATGAATTGCTTTTTCCAATCTGCTTAATTTCGTTTTTTCTAATTGGGCAGTCAATATCCATTTATACGTATTTTTTTTATAACCAGTGGGCTGTTTCTCGAAGTAAGCCCAAGCAGCAGCATTTTCTTTAAAAATTTGCAAATAATCTTCCGGTAATTCTAAATGTCCAATTTCATAGCTATACACTTTTGATTTCTCTTCTTTTCTATGGCTGAAAGCTTGCAAACCAAATTCAGTCATCCAGCCTGATTGGATCAACTCCTGCATTTTACGTATATTGATAGCACTCCAAATACTGTTCTTTTTACGTGGGGTAAAACGAATCGAATAACTTTCTTCGTTAATTGATTTTCTGACACCGTCTATCCATCCAAAACATAACGCTTGATCTACAGATTGCGACCAAGTCATTGATGGTTTGCCTGAATTTATTTTGTAATATCCTACTAATAGCTCTTTTTCTTTTTGGTGATTATTTTCTAACCACTTTCTAAACTCACTTTGTGATGCAAAAAAATGAGCTCGCATATTTATTTAAGGTATAGTTTTTTTATATCGCTATAATCCGGCACATCGTTATAATGAAACTTCGCGATTATTTTGCCTTGTTTCATAATCAATAAGCCCGGATTGGAGCGCATGATGGTTTTGATAGGTGTCGGGTCCATAAAATAAAAATCATACGGAATTTTCATTTTTGCTTTAAAAGCTTCTGCTTCCGATGGTATGCTGCCTGTAATCACAAATGCATATTTGCCATCTTTCATCGCATCTTCTGTTACCGGAATCATTTTGCTGAAAGCTTTTTCGTTGGCTTTATCCAAATTAGGACTTAAAATAAAAAACAGATATTCGGGTTCTTCAAAAAACATGGCAGTATTGTCACCACTGTTTGCATCTTTTATAATAAAGTCTTTACATTTTGGCTCATCTCCTTTTTGCACTATCACATCTTTTCTGTCCAGGTATTGCCAGTTTGCATAATCTGCCGGGTCGGGATATGAATTTTTAAACTCTTTCACTTCACCCGTTTTCTTGTTTTTATAAGTATACACCATATCTACTATGGTTTTCTTTGCATTTGGCGGCAATTTCAAACAATCGGGTACAGATGTGCCAACTTTATATGGTCGGAAATCTACAATCGGTTCGTGTACGATATTGCGGTAAGTAAACCAAATGGATGCCAAGGTTAAAACACCTAAAATAATACGATTTGGAATAACGCCTAAAATATCTTTAATATATTTTTGACCAAACAACAAGATAAAACTCAATACGGTAAGTAAAATGTCTTTGTAAAAAGATTGTATCGGAGCCAGTTTTATAAAATCGCCGAAACAGCCGCAATCGGTTACTTTGTTGGTTTTGGCAGAATATCCGGTAAGGAAGGTGAAAAATAAAATCAGCAATACCAACAACCAAAGTGTCAATTTTTTCCAAGTTCCTAAAATGAGGGCAATACCCAAATAAATTTCGAGAATAATCATAAATACAGATACAGCAAGTGCATGTTCAACTCCGAATTTCCACAGGAAGCTGAGAAGCGGAAATGATTTCTCGAAGATTTCAAAATACTCTTCCATTTTGATTTGTGTTCCCGCCGGGTCTATTGCTTTCACCACGCCTGAAAAAATAAACCAAACCCCCACAAAGTTGCGTATAAACTGAATCAAGATATTTTGTTGCTTAAAAATAAATTTGCCGATAAGTGTCAGTACGATTGCTGCTCCTGCAAAATACAATAGTAAACTAATTAAGTCCATAATGTTTATGTTTAATGAATAATACCTGTTGCGTCAAAAATACATAACTTTATGCGCATGTATTGTTAAAAAACTTAACATTACACCTTATTTATGAAAAATTTCACATGGAATTGCAAAGGCAAACTGCTCTATTGGGAACAACCCATCGTTATGGGCATTCTCAATCTTACACCAGATTCCTTTTATGATGGCGGCAGATTAAAAGATGGAGCGGCTATACTTAGGCAAGCTGAAAAAATGCTGAATGAGGGTGCTGCAATAATAGACATCGGTGGTATGTCTACACGCCCCGGAGCCGATATTATTACTGAAGAGGAAGAATTAAGACGCATAGAAATTCCTGTTCAAAAAATACACCAGCATTTTCCGGAAGCTTTTATCAGCATTGATACATACAGAAGTCGGGTAGCAAAAACAGCTATTGAATGCGGTGCATCTGTGATTAATGATGTATCAGGAGGACAAGAAGATGAACAAATTTTTGAGGTAGCAGCAACGATGCAAACACCATTAATCCTGATGCATCGCAGAGGAAATTCAAAAGATATGCAATCTAAAACCGACTACGAGCATATTTTGACAGACCTGTATGATTTTTTTCTGCGACAAATCAAAAAAGCCCAACAATATGAAGTAAAAGATTTAGCCATTGATTTAGGATACGGTTTTTCAAAAACGTTGGAACAGAATTATTTCTTATTGCAAAATCAAAGCTATTTCACTTCATTAAATTATCCGATATTAACAGGCATTAGCCGAAAAGGCATGCTGTATAAATTACTGGAAACAACGCCTCAAGAAGCATTAAATGCCACAACAGCTGCCAATATGATTGCTCTGATGCATGATGCTGCTATACTTAGGGTACACGACGTTAAAGCCGCAGTAGAATGCATTCGCATCTTTAGTGCAACAGTTAAAAATGATAAATTTTATTCATCATAATTTTTTGTCATTAAACAACTTATTTTTTAATTTTGACTATGAAATTTCCGGTTTATCTGCTTTCACTTTTGTGTTTCATGAATTTAATCCTCTTGGCACAACACGATAATAAGCCCGCTTATGTAAATGAAAACGGTACTCCCCTAAAAAACACTTCTATTTTAAATCTCTTATATGGTAACAGCAGATTTTACGGAAGCGACGTTTTGGCTTCCTACACACGCACTTCATCAGATGCAACTGGAATTTGCATTATACCACAGAAACTGCAGTTTATGGTAACGGCGGCAAAAGCCTATAAAACAAATTACAGCCAGTATATCCTGGCTTTTACAGCTGCACCGCTACTGAAAAACAATGAATGTCAGGTGCCTGTAGGTGTGTTGTTTTTGAAAGGAAATGACAATGTTTTTAAGAAAGTAGATGCCAAACCTTATTTTTTCAATGCCGGTTCCTTTGGTCAAGGTGGGGTTTACGATATTGTACAAATCAGCCACTCAACTTTTGCAGGGCTTGCCATATCTGAAACAGAAGAAGACGGCATAAGCAAGACTACACTTTCTCTTGTTGGTGTATTAGATAATAAAATAACAAATTTCACACCGGAGACAATAGTCATAGGTGAAAATAATTTTAACGGAAAACAAAAACCTTATTACTCGTGGAATGCCACATACAGTTTTAAGCCGGGCAAGAGCAGACTTTATGATTTACACATAGAAATCAGCGGTAAGCGTTTGGAAAATGGCATTGCTGTAAATTATGTATCATCATTGGTTTATACCTACGACGAGGAACAGTATCAACTTTCTGCTAAGTAATAGTTTTAACCTGATTTTCGGGAAAGCGTTTCAATTAAAAAATAGTTGATTTTTTATATAGAACCACCTCCTTTTAATTCCTCCTCCTTGTTAAGTTGGAGGAAAAAATGAGAAATCAACTATTTTTTTCACTTTAATTTTCTTAACCCGAACTCTGGTTACTAAGCTAAAATTATTTTTTTTGAATAAAAATCAGGCTTCTACTATCCAGCCGTAGCGATCAGCAATTTTTCCCTTTTGTATGCCTTCCAGTTCTTTTTTCAAGCGAGGTGCAATTTCAAATTTTGTCACATCAAGTTCATAGTCCATGTCTTTGTAACCAAAACGATTTATAGGGTTAACCACTACAGCCGTTCCGGTACCAAACATTTCCGTCAGCTTTCCTGTTCGATGTGCATCAACAATTTCATCTATGGAAATGGGGCGTTCTTCAACTTTATAACCAAAATCATTTGCCAGTGTAATAATACTGCTGCGTGTAATGCCTTCGAGGATAGTGCCGTCTGTTTCCGGTGTTACTAATTTTCCGTCTATAACGAAAAATATATTCATTGTACCTACTTCATTGGCATATTTTTTATGCTCACCGTCCAGCCACAAAACATCCTTGTATCCTTTTTTGCGAGCCAGTTCAACAGGATAAAGCGTACCTGCATAGTTGCCTGCAGCTTTGGCATTGCCATATCCGCCTTTTACAGAACGCACAAAAGAATCATATACCAATACAGAAATCGGCTCGCCATAGTAAGGACCAGTTGGACCAATGATAATATAAAAAAGATAACGGTCGGAAGTGCGTACCCCGATAAACGGCTCAGTTCCGATTAATACCGGACGAATATACAAGGCGCTTCCCGGCTTGTTGGGAATGAAATCTTTATCCAGCTCAATCAGATGTTTTAAGGCTTCCATGAACACATCTTCCGGAAACTCCGGCATGCTCATACGCACGGCAGACTTGTTCATACGTTCAATATTTTTATCCGGCCTGAACATCACGATACCGCTGCCATCTTCCTTATAAAATGCCTTCATACCTTCAAAAATGGCTTGACCATAATGAAATACATTACTGGCTGGACTAATAGAAAGATTTTGATAAGGCTGTATTTTTGCAGAATGCCAGTGTCCATCCGAATATTCTGCTATAAACATGTGGTCTGAAAAAGTACGTCCAAATGGAATATTATCGAAATCTATTGAATTCAAACAAGAATTTGTTGTTTTTTCGATAGAAATCTGCAATTTTTCGGGCATTGTGGCTGTTGTACTCATATTCCTCGTTTTATTATTGCAAAGTAACGAAAAAAGCTTAGTAATTTTGGATTTGCTTAATTAATAAACTATAAAGTAAATGAGTGGATATTTTGTACTACCGGAAACCGGCAAACAGCAACAATCTGCTGAAACTAAAAAACTGATTTTTATCTATAAAAAATCAGCAAAACCAGAAGAGGCTGAAATTCAACTTTCAGTATTTAATAACCTGATTACCAAAGGACTGAAATGGAATGAAAATGATGTGGAAATTATAAATTGCATACCGGGCAGTAGCAGATGGCTTACAATAAAGAAACAATTTTCGCCTAAAATTTGTGTATTGTTTGGTATAGCGCCTGCAGATTTTGGTATTCAACTCGAATTGCAGGAACATCAATTACTGGCATTTAAAAAGACGACTTTTTTAAAAACAAAAGC
>CAYVGM010000191.1:0-5692 GCA_964451125.1 uncultured Chitinophagales bacterium | reverse complement strand
GTAAGTAATAAAGGGAAATTTCCAAATGTACCTCTGTAAATTGTTTCACTGTTATTGATAACACTAAACATGGCTTGTATATTAAAAAATCCTACTTTTCCCATCGGCACCGAATATCCGGCACCTATTAAAAAGTGGGGGACTGTTACTCTTTTATTATAAGTAACATAAGAAGGCTTATTAATTAAATCAAACTGAGCCATGGCATATAAACCCCTGAAAATGTAACCTCTGGTATATACATTCATCCCGGTTACAAAAAAATTGTAAGAAACGGTATTGCTGAAACGATAACGTTCATATATAAATATCGGACCGCCACCGGTCTCAAGCCTGTCTTTTAAATATAAATAACCTACAGTTGGCGAAATATTGATATAGGTATAGCTTCCAAACTGTAAACCAAAATTTCCGCCGAAGCGAAGATGTCGCATACGATCCAGCTTTTTTTCTTCTTTGGTTCTGGCGTCTTCATCTTGTACTTTCTTATCCGTAGATTGTTCTTTTTTCTTTACATTGTCATCGGGAGTAGAGCTATTCTCAGTTGCAATTACAGTATCACGAATAGTTGTGGGCTGATAAATTTCTTCCTGTGCTTTTAAAGACAAGGAAGTGCAGAACAGAACCGATAAAAACAAGATTGCAGATTTCATTTTTTATTTTTTATTGAATGCATTATTTTAGAGCAAAAAGTGTGCATGAAATTAATGACTCCAAAAATAACGGCATTTTTATGCATTTTCACCCTTTATAAATTAGGATTTTGTCAATTAACACTTGAAAACATTTTTTTAAATAAAAAATTTGAGCCGGAACAACTCGATGAAATTCATTTTTTAAACCATAGTGCGCAGTTTGCAAAGCTGGAAACTACGGGAAAACAACAAAATATTTCCATTTATAATACCCAAAATAACCTGACAAAAAAGGTTCCTTTAATCTTTCCGGGCAGCTGGAGTAATTTTTCATTTTCAAATACAGATAAGTATATTTTGCTTGAGAGTGATGCTCATTACATTTATCGGAGAGCGTATGAAGCCAATTATTTTATTTTGAACGAGCAGCATGAGCTGCAAAATATTTATGCCAATAAAGTAATGTTTCCTCAGTTTTCTGCTGACGATTCTAAGATTGCATTCGTCTCGGAAAATAATCTTTTTTATAAAGATCTTAAGTCTGATAAAGTAACACAAATAACTAAAGACGGCAAACTTAATAATATCATCAACGGGAAAAGCGATTGGGTATATGAAGAAGAACTGGAATTGACACGTGCTTATGAATGGAGCCCGAATGGAACACAAATTGCCTATTTAAAATTTGATGAAAGTAAGGTAAAAGAATATTCGTTTCCGGTGTATGGAAACGGGAATTACCCTGAAAATTATACATACAAATATCCCAAAGCAGGTGAAGAAAATTCAAAAGTTACACTATTGCTCTATGACCTCAAGAAGAAAAAAAACACGGCAGTAAAATTACCGACAGATTATGAATATATCGCAAGATTATACTGGAGCTTTGAAGGAAATGAACTCTTGGTTTTGACGCTGAATAGAAAACAAAATGAACTTCAATTGCTCTCTTACAATTTAGCATCAAAATCGTGGCATACCTGCTATAAAGAACAATCGTCCGCTTATATTGAATTACCACCCAATATTCTTTTCTTAAAAGATAATTCATTCTTTATTACATCAGAAAAAAGAGGCTATAACCAACTTTATCATTACTCAAAAAACGGCGAATTAATTAAACAAATTACGTCAGATAACCATAATATATGTGCTCTTTATAGTGTGGATGAACAAACTAAGAAAGTATATTATCAAGCTATAGAAAACGATGGATTAGAAACTTCAATAAAAAGCTGCCAATATGAAAATTTGAAACAAGAGCAACTGAGTAAAGAAGCTGGCGACAATAGTGCCGTTTTTTCTAAAGATGGGAGTTTCTATTTCCAAACCTATTCAAGCGACAGTATTCCGCCGCAAATTTCATTACATAATCTATCGAATGAGAGTTTTGTTTTATTGATAGACAATAAGGCATTAAAAGACGCACTTAAAGATATTCCCAGAAAAACCTATACAACTTTGCCTGTTAATGGCAATAATCTGAATGCCTATTTGATAAAACCGGTCAACTTCGACTCGACTAAAAAATATCCCTTATTGATGTATGTTTATGGCGGACCTGGGAATATTGAAGTCAATAATAAATGGCAAAGCAGCCGTTTGTTTTGGCTGAATATGTTGGCTGAGAAAGGTTATTTTATTGCCTGTATAGATAACAGAGGCTCCGGTGGGAAAAGTGCAGATTTTAAAAAGACAACATATTTACATCTTGGAAAATATGAAACGCAAGACCAAATTGCGGCCGCCCGTTATTTGGGCAATTTGCCCTATATAGACAAAAACAGCATCGGAATTTTTGGCTGGAGTTATGGTGGTTTTATGGCGGCCAATTGTTTGTTTGAAGGTAATGATGTTTTTAAGTCGGCTATCTCCGTTGCACCGGTTAGCAACTGGCGTTTTTATGATAATATCTATACCGAACGGTATATGCAAAAACCAGAAGAAAACCAGCAAGGCTATCAGGAATATTGCCCGACTGTTTTGGCTAAAAAACTTAAAGGAAAATTTCTGTTAGTGCATGGCACTGCAGATGACAATGTACATTTTCAAAACACCATTCATTTAATTGATGCATTGCAGCAAGCACATAAGCCATTCGATTTGTATATTTATCCGGATAAGGCACATAGTATTTCGGGATCAGGAACTCGGTTTGACTTATATTCGCGGCTGACGCAGTTTATACTTAGCAATCTATAAGTACACAAAAACGTTGATTTTATAATTAGTTGCTATAACAACTATTCCGTAACATTTAGTTTACAGAATAGATGCAACCGCATATTAACTTTGCACGTCATTTGAACAAAATGATATTAAAATAAATTCTAATTTTTTAATTAAACACAAACTAAACATTATTATTTATGAAGAAACTGATTTTAGCAGTTATTGTGTTGTTTGCTGTATTAGGCAATGCGAATGCACAAGTAGAAAAACAGATACAAGGGGAAGCCATGAATGCTGCAGAAAAGAAAAAAATGGATGACACCCTGAATGGCTGGAAATTTGGTGGCATTGGAGGTGTAACATTTAATCAAGCCGGCTTTAAAAACTGGGCACCGGGAGGTGTTAATTCCTTTTCTCTGTTGTTCAATTTCAGATTTTATGCCGATTACAAAAAAGACAAACACCTTTGGCAAAACTGGGCTGCAGCAGAATACGGCTTGCAATTTATAAAAGACGATTATCATAAAGTAAGAAAAAATGCAGACCGCTGGGAAATTTTCTCTAAATACGGGTATAAAGTTTACAAACCCTTGTATGTGGCAGCTTATGCCGATTTGCGTTCTCAGTTCAGTAAATCATATACTTATGGCGATTCTACAAAAACGATGATTTCCCGCTTTGCTTCGCCGTTGATATTTGAATCTGCAATCGGTTTGGACTATGTTCCTAATGCTCATTTCTCTCTGTTTGTTTCACCATTAGCAGCAAAAGTTACGTATGTAGGCGATAATACGATTGCCGCTGCCGGCACTTTTGGTAATATTTGGCCTAAAAAACACAAAGATGAATTTGGTGCTGTGTTGATAGCAACATACAAACAAGATTTCTGGAAACAGAATATCAGTATCTTGTCAGTGTTTAAGGCTTATAAAAACTACCTAAAATCACCGTATGAAAAGGATGCTACAATCAATAGCTTTGATAATGCAGGCAGAAAACACTATCGTCAAAACTTTGATATTGACTGGCAAACTACACTTGGATTGAAAGTTAACTCATGGTTATCTGCGAGTGTATTCTTACAATTAGTGTATGATAATGATGTTATCTTTGCTAAAGATGCAAATAATATTACTAGCTCAAAAGCCCAATTCAGAGATGTAATTGGAGTAGGATTAACCTACCAAACCAATTACTTCAAAGGCAAAGGCGAAAAAGCAAAAAAACTATAAGTCACAACGCCACCTAATAAAAAAGCCCGCGAGAAATGCGGGCTTTTTTATTAACATGAATTATGGATTAGAAACCATATAAGATAAAGATTATCATCAGGATAGTAAAAAAAGTGTACGATATAAAATCATAAAAGGGGATAAATTTTGTGGTGAATCAAACCACTTATCCGTCATGAATAATCAAGTATCAAAGTTAATAGAAATATTTTGTTCTTGTAATGATTTTATGATTGCCTTTGAACAGTTGCAAGCACACCACCAGTTACCACATTAAACAAATTCAGAACCTAAACGCATTCCGCAATGGCTATTGAAAAACAGATGAGAATCTTCTTTACTTTTGAATTGTTTAAAGAAGTCTTTAAGAAGTTGTGGTATGTAGTTGTCCATAGTAATTGTATTTTGAATGTTAAGAATTTAATCACATAGCTTAATTGCAATGTTGCGAAGACGTAGCCGGAGCTGAATGGAGCATCAGCTATCCACTAAACACAACGCTTTCCTGTTTACACTGTTTAATTTATACCGCCGAAAAAAAATGCTTCTTAACTGGAAATTAATACAAAAAAATTTTCCACAATTGAGAAAAAGTTATTATCTTTGCGCCCACTTCAGGAAGTAAGTTCATTTATTTTAAACTCTTTCTGTAGTTACTGCCTTCGGTGTGAAGGTAAGACTACATGACCAAAGCTTTATCGGCGACCTCTGTATCTTACTCATTTTCACCGGATTAACAAAAAAGAAAAAAAGAATGCCTACTATTCAACAATTAGTTCGTAAAGGAAGACAGCAATTAGAGTGGCCGTCAAAATCAAGAGCATTAGACGCTTGTCCACAACGCCGGGGTGTTTGTACAAGAGTTTATACTACTACACCGAAAAAACCAAATTCAGCTTTGCGTAAAGTAGCAAAGGTGCGTTTAACCAACAAATTTGAGGTTATCGCATACATTCCGGGCGAAGGACACAATCTGCAAGAGCACTCCATCGTAATGATTCGCGGTGGTCGTGTTAAAGACTTACCAGGTGTGCGTTATCATATTGTTCGCGGAGCGTTGGACACGGCAGGTGTAAACAACCGTCAGAAAAGCCGTTCTAAATACGGAACTAAAAAAGGTAAAGCAGGCGCTGCTGCGCCAACTAAAGGCAAAAAATAAACAGGGCTCAAATTAAGATACAATGAGAAAGCAAAAAGCGAAAAAAAGATATATAGCTCCAGATCCGGTTTACGGTGATAAAATGGTGTCTCGTTTTGTACACAGCTTAATGTACGATGGTAAAAAAAGTGTGGCTTATGCAACTTTCTACGAAGCCATGGAGAAAATTAAAAAACAAACTCAGGAAGAAGGTTTGGATACATGGAGAAAGGCTATGGAAAATGTAATGCCTGCTGTAGAGGTAAGAAGCAGAAGAATAGGCGGTGCTACATTCCAAATCCCAACACCTATCCGCGAAGACAGAAAAGTGTATTTGACCGTAAAATGGATAATCCAGTTCTCTCGTAAAAGAAACGGAAAATCAATGGGAGATAAATTGGCGGCAGAATTAATCGCAGCAGCTAAAGGCGAAGGTTCCTCAGTGAAAAGAAAAGAAGATACCCACAAAATGGCCGAAGCGAATAAAGCCTTCTCTCACTTTAAAGTATAATCGT
>CAYVGM010000190.1:0-5726 GCA_964451125.1 uncultured Chitinophagales bacterium | reverse complement strand
TTCTTAAAATCCAAATCATGATCATCGGTGTTCGGAGTGAAACGAATTTCTTTCACTTCCGTTTTTTTCTGCTTGGCTTTAATCTCTTTTTCCTTTTTCTTTTTGTCGTAAAGGAATTTGTTGTAGTCAACAATACGGCAAACCGGCGGTACTGCATTCGGTGAGATTTCCACCAAATCCAGTTCCTGTTCTTTAGCCATTTCCAATGCACGCTCAGTAGGGTATACACCTACTTCTACGTTTTCTCCCACAAGACGAACTTCAGGTACACGGATGTCTTTGTTTAATCGGTGTTCCGTTTCTTTTTTACGCGGAACGAATACTTTTCTTCTAGGTATCAAGCTTCAAATTTTATGTTATAAGTTATTGGTTATTTGTTATTAGCCACAAAGTTAATCATTTAGATTTCTTTTTTTGCATTTAGCAGATATTTGATATAACCATTCAAAAGTGCATGACAAGCACTAATTTTCTTCCGAAACTGTAATTCAATATCTTCCGTAATAAATCCACTATCTTTAGCAATTATCAAATGATCCAACAATTCCATTAAAGAGCCTCTGCTAATACTACAAAATTTAGCATTTTCTAAATAATGATAACGTCCGTAGCCCTCTGCAATATTATTTGTCATACTTCTGGAACATCTAATCATTTGATCGGAGAGTCTGAACTTTTCTTCAGCTGGAAATGTTTTAATTAATTTTGAAACTTCCAATTGAATTTCTTTTGCAGATTTCCAACATTCCAATTTTTCAAATGAGTGAATCTTTTCTTCCAAAACTTAACCAAATAACATATAACAACTAACTATTAACTATTTAGTTCTTTCTGCAATAATACTATAAAATCTTCAATTGTAAAAGTGCCTAAGTCGCCTTTGCCGTGTTTTCTCACGGATATTTGCTTGTTTTCTACTTCTTTTTCTCCTATAACGAGCATATAGGGTATTTTCATCATCTCGGCATCGCGTATTTTTTTGCCGATTTTTTCACTGCGCAAGTCTAAATTTGTACGAAATGCGTGTTGATTAAGTACTGAATTAATGCTTTCTGCATAATCTGCAAATTTATCCGAAATCGGTAAAATAGAAATTTGCTTAGGAGCAAGCCATAATGGGAAATTGCCTGCACAATGTTCTGTTAAAATTGCTATAAAACGTTCGAAAGAGCCAAATGGCGCACGATGTATCATTACGGGCCGATGCTTCTCGTTATCTGCACCTACATATTCCAGTTCGAATCTTTCCGGAAGATTATAGTCAACTTGTATAGTGCCTAACTGCCAGCTTCTGCCAATGACATCTTTCACCATAAAATCAAGTTTAGGTCCATAGAATGCTGCTTCACCATATTCAGTAACAGTAGTTAATCCCATCTCGTTAGCAGCTTCTACAATAGCACTTTCTGCTTTTTCCCAGTTTTCATCTGAGCCTATATATTTTTCTTTGTTTTCCGGATCACGCAATGAAATCTGAGCAGTAAAATGTTCAAAACCCAGCTTTTTGAATACCAATTGAACTAACTCGATCACACTCTTAAACTCGTCTTTTACCTGTTCAGGTGTACAAAACAAATGGGCATCATCCTGTGTAAAGCCTCTAACACGTGTTAAACCGTGTAATTCTCCACTTTGCTCATAGCGATAGACTGTACCAAACTCAGCAACACGATAAGGTAAATCTTTATAAGATTTAGGAATGTGTTTAAATATTTCGCAATGATGCGGACAGTTCATCGGCTTTAAATAGAACTCCTCATTTTCTTCCGGTGTCAATATTGGTTTAAAAGAATCTTCGCCATATTTTTCATAATGACCTGAGGTTACATATAAATCTTTTTTTCCAATATGTGGAGTAATTACAGGTTTATATCCTCGTTTAATTTGTTCTTTTTTCAAAAATTCTGCTAATTGCTCACGAATAAAAGTTCCGTTTGGAAGCCATAATGCTAAGCCAGATCCCACCTTTTGAGAAAAAGCAAAAAGTTCGAGTTGCTGTCCTATTTTTCTGTGGTCGCGTTTTTCTGCTTCTTCCAGCATTTTCAGGTATTCGTCTAATTCCTGCTGATTTGGAAAAGTAATACCATAAATACGGGTAAGCTGTTTGCGCTTTTCATCACCCCGCCAGTAGGCACCCGCCACTTTCATCAGTTTTATCGCTTTGATGATTCCGGTATTCGGAATATGCGGTCCGCGACATAAATCGGTAAATTCGCCAACGGTATAAAATGTAATCTCCCCATCGTTCAAGCCGTCAATCAGTTCCAGTTTATACTCATCTCCTTTCTCACCAAAATATTTAAGCGCATTTTCTTTGGAAATCTCATAACGTTTATACTCATATTTTTGCTGCGCCAGTTCCATCATCTTTTTTTCTATCGCCACTAGGTCATTTACGGATACTGTTTTATCGCCAAAATCCACATCGTAATAAAAGCCGTTTTCAATAGCAGGTCCAATCCCGAATTTTGTACCCGGATATAGCAATTCCAAGGCTTCTGCCATCAAGTGAGCAGATGAATGCCAAAATGTTTCTTTTCCGTCCGTATCATTCCACGTCAATAATTGCAATGTGGCATCCGTGTTTATAGCACGCGTAGCATCTATCACTTCATTGTTTACTTTTGCTGCAATCACTTTTTTAGGCAGGCTGTTGCTCAGCTTGCCAGCAATGTCTAATGCCGACACACCCTGGTCGAACTCACGCACTGCGCCATCCGGAAATGTAATTTTGATACTCATAATCTTTAACAAAAATAAAAAAAATGAGCTTGCCATAATAGTCTGTACAGCAATTTGATGTTTTAGTAAAAAATGAATGTTTATTTCAATGTCGCCAAGTTAAATATGATTTCATAACGAATATCCAAAATAGTTGATTTTAATATTTTCAAAACCACCTCCTTTTATTCCTACGCCTCGATTAATGCGGAGGATTTAATGTAAAATCAACTATTTTTAAAGCCGGTTAACTTTACGATATTGATGATTATTTTATAATTACAACTTTCGTTTAAAATTTATTGCGGTCGGTTAGTTTTATCTCCTGTTGCCATTTATGAAACAAATAACTACATTTAAAAAACGAAAATTGAAAGAAAAATGAATAAGCGATATTTTTAAATATCCAGAAGTGTCAAAAAAAATGGAGGTCATGCATTTTAATTTTGTAGCTAGTGATAAATTCGACATTAATGTGTTTACTGATGTTGATTGTTTTATTAATCACTTTCCAGACTTTCAATTGATATGGTTGACTAATGAAAAAGAACTCAAATTACTATTAGAATTAATCAATATTTCTTTACCTGTCGCACTAAAGCTCAATAGTAATGATTTTAGTAAATACTGGGACATTTCTGATTTCTGTTTTCCCGAATTTGACGCTCCTCAATTTGATATATTCTTTGAAAAATGGATTGAAAAATCAAACAGGGATTATAATATGGACGAATACGGTCAACTCATCTGTTTACTTGGGATGAGTTCCAAATGGAATAAACTAAAATATCGGCTTATTATAAGGTAAAGGAATTATCCACCCTTTCCCTTCTCAAAATATCACAAATTCCCCAAGACAAATCATTTCTCTTTAAGCAGTTATGATATATGAAAAATCACTAATTCTTATGTATCAAACTTGACAGCCAAATACAATTAAAAAAAGGCATCTTAGGATGCCTTTGTAGCCCGTAGGGGAATCAAATATTTTAAATAAAATGCTGATATACAAATAGATACAGTCTTATTGCTTATTGTGAGTAACAATGGAGTAACAAAAGTTGTAGAACATGGACAAATAAAGGCATAATAATAACAAAAATATTGAGTAACAAGTTTTACATTTGTGTATCAAAATCAAACCTGATGGCTGTTACTCTTAGGAAAAAATTAAATAGAAATAAAACCATATCCACCTACTATTTAGATATTTACTATAACAACAAAAGAACCTATGAATTTTTAAAAAACCTAAAACACACAGAGAAACCTAAAACGGCATTTGACAGAGAGCAAAACAAAGAATGTGAACGATTAGCCAAACAGATAAAAGCCAAAAGAGAACATGAACTGGAAAGTAATAACTACAATGTAACAGCAAAATTTAAACAGAAAATTGACTTTATAGCCTTTTATCAATCATTCATTGATAGCTATACTAAAAAGGATAAAAGAATTGTGGAGGCTTCATTTTCCAAGTTTAAGGAGTTTTTAAATGAAAGTGAGATAAAAACCCTACAAACCAATAATGTAGATGAGAATTTAGTTTTTGATTTCAAAACCTTTTTAGAACAAAAATTACATGGTGAAAGCCCAGCTAACTATTTTAAAAAATTCAAAATGGTTATAAAAGCCGGAATGAGAAAAAAAATATTTTTATCAAACCCAGCCCAAGATATTAGTATTAAGAAAAAAGACAGCATTAAAAAAGAGGTATTAACCAATGAAGACATACAATTATTAGCCTCCACACCGATAACCAATAATGAAGTAAAAAGAGCCTTTTTATTCTCCTTATATACTGGATTAAGATATTCAGATATTACAAACCTAAAATGGCAAAATATTGACTATAAAAATGGCATACTTAAAACTATACAAGAAAAAACCAAAGAACAAGTAATAATAGAATTACACCCAACAGCCTTGCATATATTAGGCATACCAGCCAAAAACAGCCAGCATGTATTTAGTTTGCCCTCTCATACATCTTGTAATAAAAACCTTAAAAATTGGTGCAAAAAAGCTGGAGTAAACAAACACATAACATGGCATTGTGCAAGGCACTCATTTGCAACTAATTTAATTTTTTATGGTGCAGATGTAAATACTACCAGCAAATTATTAGGTCATAATAGTTTGAGATATACAGAACGCTATACACATATAGTAAAATCATTAAAAGAGAAAGCAGTTAGTAACCTACCAACAATAAATATATGATAGAAAATATTTTAATAGAAATAGACCAGCTAAAAAACAAACTAAATACACTTAGGCATTTACAAAGTTATAAGGTAGCACAAGCATTAGATATTGAATATACCTATGAAAGTAATAAAATAGAGGGTAACACTTTAACCTTACAAGAAACTACCTTAGTTATTGAGAAAGGATTAACCATAGGAGGAAAACCACTAACTGAACATTTAGAGGCAACCAACCATTATTTTGCCATAGAATTTATTAAGCAAATAGTAAAAGACAAAACACCTTTTACACCATTCATTCTATTGCAAATACACCAACTAATATTACAAGGTATAGACAACCATAATGCTGGTAAGTACAGAAATGTACAAGTTTTAATAAGTGGAGCAAAACATGTACCGCCACAACCTTATTTAGTACCAAAACAAATGGAGGATTTTTTTATATGGTATAATGAAAACAAAGACATTTTACACCCAGTTATATTAAGTGCTGAATTGCATGAACGCTTAGTAACCATACACCCTTTTATTGATGGCAATGGCAGAACCAGCCGTTTAATAATGAATTTAATTTTATTACAACATGGCTACACGATTGCCATTTTAAAAGGAGATGTTGAAAACAGACTAAAATATTACAATGCTTTAGAAATAGCACAAACCCAAGATAATAAACAACCATTTATAGAATTGATTGCAGAAAATGTAAGAAATACCATGAGCCGATTAGTAACAAATTTGAACCCGATATAAAGCTTTAAAACAGGTCTAATAAACAACATATCATATAAA
>CAYVGM010000189.1:0-5738 GCA_964451125.1 uncultured Chitinophagales bacterium | reverse complement strand
TTTGGATTCCGAATATGATTTTTGGCGTAATCGCGCTTTTGCTGATTATGCGTGCTCCTAAGTAAGATTATTGTTTTTTTAAAAAGAGATACTTATCCTCACATTCAGCTAACTTGACATAGTAATTCATTGAGTTGCCATAATTTTGAATATAAATAGAATCTCCGGACAACACTCCTTCTATTCCTTTCTGAGTATCATTCACCGGATTTTTTGGATTGCCATTTTCATCAATACCCCCAAGGCTTTCTGCCCACTCTATACCATCTAGGTTAATATATACTATCTGTTCGTCTAGGTCTCTAAAAAAAGAAACCTTGTCTGATAAAGTTCTGCTTGGCGTTTGCAGCTTATAAAAAAACTCACCCTCACTAAATGATATCGTAAGTTGTAAATTACATTTCGTTTCTTCATCTTTTACATAAACACCTTCAATATTAGAAGGTATATCAGGAATATTGTAATTGGTTTCTATAAGAGAAGCATTATATGTCAATTTTGATTTCATCTTTTTCCAAGTTCCAACTAATTTATTTCCTAACTGTTTCATCTTTATTATAGAACTAGTATCTCCTTTGGTGTCAATCTCATAGATGGTTATAATGTTATGATTAGATATACCTTTAATGGTTATGTTTATGCCGCGATTTTCATAATAATAGTAGCCCAAAACAGTATTCTTGTTTCCCTTTTCTAAATGGAAAACTACTTTATACTTACCAATAGTGCCTAAGTAATTTTGTGAATTTGATGCAATTAGTACATGGGTCAACAAAAATAAAAAAATGAAGATTAACGATTTCATCAGTAGTTTTTCTTTTAGATACTAATTAATTGTTGTGAAGAAATCAACAATATTATCTTTTCAAAATCCCTGCCATTTCTTGTTGCAATGCCAGCGCAGCAGCTCTTGCTTTTTCGGCAAAGTCTTTTCCGGAAGAAGCGTACTGAATACTGCGCGAGGCATTCACTAATAAGCCCGCATCTTTGTTTAATCCGTATTGACATAAGGTTTGCAAATTGCCGCCTTGCGCACCTACTCCGGGTACTAATAAAAAATGATCCGGGCAAAATGAACGAATGCTTTCAAAATATTTTTCGCGTGTGGCACCTACTACAAACATGGTATTTTCGGGCGTGCCGTATTCCATGCATTTCTCAATAACCACCTGATGCAAAGGCTTTTTATTCACTTTAAGAAATTGAAAATCCTGCGCCCCCGGATTAGAGGTTAAGCCCAAAATAATCGTCCATTTGTTTTTATATGAAAGAAAAGGCTGTATGGCATCAAAGCCCTGATAAGGCTGCACCGTAACGGCATCTACATGGTAATACTCAAAAAATGCTTGGGCATACATCTTGGCAGAGTTGCCCATGTCGCCGCGCTTGGCATCGGCAATCACAAATAAATTTTCGGGAATATGCTTTACTGTTTTCTCAAAAGTTTCCATGCCCTTGGGGCCATACGCTTCAAAGAAAGCTACATTGGGTTTGTAAGCCACGCAGATATCTTGTGTGGCATCAATAATTTGTTTGTTGAATTCTAAAATGGGATTTTTATATTTTAAAAGGTGAGGCGGAATTTTGCTCAATTCCGTATCTAAGCCTACACAAAGAAATGATTTTTTCTTTTTGATTTGTTGTACGAGTTGTTTTCTGGTCATACAAATATATAGATTACAAATTAATTCCTTATGCTAAACAGCAATAACCGCTGCAATCTCGGGTACAAATGTTTTTATAGTAGCTTCTACGCCGGCTTTCATGGTAGATTCACTCATTTTGCAGCTTACACAATTACCTTGTAGCCTCACTTTTGCAATATAGTCTTCTGTGATTTCCACCAATTCAATATCGCCACCGTCCGATTGTAAAAACGGCCGGATATTATTCAGTGCCTGTTCTACTTTCTCATTCAACGTCAGTTCTGTACTTGTCATATTATAAAGATACGATTATTCGTTGGCATTTGCTATGCTTGTTTGTAATACGATTTGCTGGGCAGTGTTTTGCGCCAACTGCTTAAAGGCGACGGCAGCTTCAGTACTAACCTGCAGCGCAATCGGTTTGCCCAAATCTCCGCCTTCGCGGATATCTTGCTCTATTGGCAATTCTCCTAAAAAAGGCACATCAAATTGCTGTGCTATTAGTCTTCCACCACCTTTGCCAAAGATGTAATATTTCTTATCAGGCATATCAGGAGGAATAAAATAAGACATATTTTCAACAACACCTAATACGGGAGTTTTCACTTGGTCTAACTGATAAAATGCAATCGCTTTGCGTGCATCAGCCAAAGCCACTTCTTGAGGTGTCGTTACCACTACAGAACCGGTAATCGGCACTAATTGAGCCAGTGTAAGGTGTATATCTCCTGTTCCCGGCGGTAAGTCAATAACCAGATAGTCCAGTTCGCCCCAGATAACATCAGTAATAATCTGACGCAAGGCAGATGTAGCCATCGGTCCTCGCCAGGCTACAGGCTGTTTTTCCTGTATCAGAAATCCGATAGACATGATTTTCATGCCCATATAGTCAACAGGAACAATGTAATTTTTTTCTTCTATTTTGCGCAATCCCGGGCGTTCGTGTTGTAAGCCTAACATGGTAGGTACGGAAGGCCCGTAAATATCCGCATCTATTAATCCCACTTCTGCGCCGCTTTGTGCCAGTGAAATAGCCAGATTAACGGCAACAGTAGATTTGCCTACGCCACCTTTGCCCGATGCCACGGTAATGATATTTTTTATGCCGGGTAAAATATCTTGTTTGTCGCGCTTGGAAATAACTTTAGAGGTAAACCCAATGTCTATTTTTATTGCAGGGCTGACCAGCTGTGCAATGGCATTGCGGCAGTCTGTTTCTATCTTGTCTTTGAGCGGACAAGCAGGTGTGGTTAGTTCTATAGTAAAGCGAACTGCATCCTGTGTAAACTGCAAATCTTTAATCATGCCTAATGAAACCAAATCCTTTTTGAAATCCGGATCTTCCACTTGCGAGAGCGCATGCATTATTTTTTCTTCTGTAATCATAACTGCAAAGGTAGAGATGTATTTGATGCAGGCAAATTATATTTCCTTAAAGAACGCACTAATCATTATGTTCGGTATAATAAACCTGCTTTTTACTTATCTTCCACTCAAACAGCATCTTGCTGATATCGTTGGCATGATATTGCGAAAATTCATCCGTCCATTGCAATACTCTGCAATTATTCTTTAAAATAAGTGTGTCTGTTGTGTTTTGCTGAAATGTGCGCAATTGTGTTTTTTCACAAGCATTAGCATGAAATTGTGGTTTGTCCGCAAATTCAAACAAGATAAAAATGAAAAGTATTGCAAAAAATCGGAGTTGAATGCCCTTGTATTTCAGAAACAACACCGAAAGAAAAACAACGTAAAAGAACAAGGCAAAATTTACGGGAATCATTAAATCACTCCTGATGATAAAAGGACGATAAGGACGGTAGCCTCCGAGTGGCAGTATGATTAGGTAAATCAAACAAAAGAAGAAGACATACTTACTGAAATTCAGTATTCGTTGCTCTTGTACATTTAGCTGACTTTTTATTGCAGGATAAGTTATGAGCAAGATGATAAGAAAGAATAGATAAGCAGGTCTTGATAGGAACTGAACATATAATCCGTGTAACCATAGCCCATATCGCTGAGCAAGAGAAGGTATTTGTATTGGATTTTCAGCATTAAAAAAACTGATATAATACGAATATAAACACAAAATAAAGAAAAATAGCAGATGCAAGACCAAATAGCTTGGCAATATGGAGGAAGATGCGTTTTGCTTTATCTTAACGTATAGCAGATGTCCGGCTAAAAACAGACTCAATAATAAAACAAGGGGCTGAATCAATGTTCCTCCAAACGATAAATAAACAGCCAGTCCTGTCCAAATAATATGCTGTCCTGCAGAGAAGTTGCTTCCTTCTTTTTGAATCTGATATTGATAAAACGGGAAAAGATAAAGCATTAACAGCGCAAAAGGATATGCATAAAAAAAGTTGTATGTAATGGCATTGTCAAGCAAAGCAATCGTTTTCATGCCATTGACTTGCATAAGTGGTATAGCAAGAAGCAAGGTGAAGCAAAACAGGTTTTTATTTTTAAAAAGTGTATAGCGGTACACTAAGTAAATAAACAGCAAATAGATAAACAAGCTGAATAACGCACTGAGTGCATAAAGTGCAGTTACTTTATCTGCGAACATTGCTGAGAATGGCTGATGCACTGTTCTGAACCAAAACCTCATGGTAGCATGACTAAAATACCGGTTAGTAGCATTATAGGTTTCATGGTGCATTAATGCTGCCTGACCAAATGGATTATCCAGCACTTTCTGATAATAAGTTGACGGCAGTACAATCGGGACTAAATCGCCATCGAGCGGTTTGCCGTAAAATTGCTTAAAAGTGTAGCATATATCAGATAAAATAAGCAGAATGATGATGAGTTTCCACCCTGATTTTATGTGGATTTGTGCATGCATAGCTACTACCAAAACTTCGGAAAAAATGCAGGTGTTTTGTTGATATACTTTTGAAACTCCGGATCGTTTTTATAATTGCGTTCTGCCATAGGCACACCACTTACTTTTGTAAGCAACCAGGTAATCGTAACTGGAGATAAGATATTGACCAAGGAAGCCACCGGATGAAATACAGATATGGAAATAATAAAGATGCCCCACCACACTAATGTTTCACCAAAATAATTGGGATGTCTTGAGTATTTCCACAAACCTGTTGTCATGAACTTACCTTTATTTTCAAGCTTGTTTTTAAAAACATATTTTTGATAATCGGCAATGCTTTCAAATAAAAAACCAATTAACCAGATGATCCCACCCAAATATGTCAGGTTGCTTATTGGTGTGAAATATTGATTGCTGTGAATGATAGGCAGTGCGATAATGAACATAAAAAATCCCTGCAATAAAAACACCTGTAATAATGCACCCAGCCATTGTGGAATATTTTTTTGTTGCCATAATTTCCTAAACTCAACATAACGGCTGTCTTCAGGCTTGCCCCAATTGCGCAGTAATAGTTGAAACGACAGTCTTATTCCCCAAAAGAAAACCAGATAATGGATAAATAACGCTGTAGTAGGAAGATTGGGGGCGGTTTCAACATAAGGAGTTGCATTCATAGTGTAAATGGTAGAAAGCAACACAAAGCCTAAGCCCCAGAAAATATCGACAATACTGTTATCTTTCTTGATTTGGGCAAGCACAAAAACGAATAGCATAAACGAAAAAATAATGCCCAAGGGTGTCAGGTAGGTATATATATTCATACTGTAAATTATATCCAGGTAAATGTTTTTAATGTTTTCTCCACTAGGGTGCTGTTATGTTTATACACTTTTAAGGTCAGTTGATGCGTGTAATTATCCGTTGGGGCATGAACTATTTTAAACAACAAATTGGCATTATTAAAGCTGACCGAATTGTTCAGAATATCAATATAGCCCTGTGCATTCTCAACAATAGTGTAATATAAATTTGTTCCGGCCGGCATGCCGTTATATACCTGATTGCTGTTTATCACAATGCTGTCAATGGCATATTTCATTACATAAATACTGGATGGAGAAGTACAAGCAAATGCCGTAGCTGATAATGAGAAATGAGGTTGCAATGCAGCTACTTGCTTAATATCCATATTAGCCAATAAATAGAGTGAATCTGCATTGCGTATAGTATCAAAATCAATCTGCGAG
>CAYVGM010000188.1:0-5793 GCA_964451125.1 uncultured Chitinophagales bacterium | reverse complement strand
CCAAAAATCACACCGGAAAGCAATAACGGGTCAGTCTCTCCTACTTTACCGTGTTCTGTAGCAAATACAATTTGAAAATGATTTTTCTTGAATATTTCCCATGCCAGCGCTACTTCCGTCGTATCAAAATCTTTATCAGGTATAGGAATCAATATTTTTTTTACCGGTTGCATGATATTAAATTTTATTTGCTTTTACCGTTTTTTGAAGGGATGCTTTCTGCTTCTTATCCATACATGATTTTATCTTGTTTTTTCTCACTGAAAAAGTGTGGGTAATACTGTTTCATCAGCATCACAAACATATCATGCGGCACATCATGAAAAGAACCATATTCTTTGACATACTCCATAAATACGCTGCCGTTTTTATCAAATTGCTGAAATACGGAATCTTGTTCTCCATCAAATTCGAGAACTTCCACTTCAAGTTTGTCGCATAATTCTTTATTGAATGCAGGGGTAGCCTTTACCCATTTTTCATCCAAATAGACATCAGTACAAGCATGAAATGCCAAAATATCTGTTTTGATTAAGTCAATAAATTTTTCAACACCTATATGATTTTTAACATCAAAAAAACATAACCTTGCGGGTATATCTGCAGCACGAAGACATGCAGCAAGCAAACCTGCTTTTTCTATACAGTAGCCACTCTTATTTTCACGGTTAAACAGTGTACTGGCTTTAAGTTCTTTATGCTGCAAATTGATATTGTATGGATTGTATTTCCATCCGTCTCTAACGGCTTGATACAATTTAACAGCAATTTTCTTTTTGTCTATTTCTTTTCCTATTGTATTTTTTACAAAACGTATAATATCAGGATGGTCACTATCTATAAAATAGGTAGGTAGCAAATACAATTCTATTCCGTAAGGGGCGTTATTCATAACGTAAAAATACGGGTTCACACAAGCTGTGAATAACCTTGCGTATTAAGTAATTAAAAAATAACTATTTTCGTTGGCATGTCGGAAGAATTACATCAAAAAGTACCTAAAAAGAAAAAACCGAGTTTTATCTATGCCATCATTAGCATTGCCATGATACTTTTTATAATCGGTCTGTTTAGCAGCAGTGTATTATTTACCCGAAGTTATTATAATAAGCTGAAAGAAAGTATTCAGATTGATATCTATCTGAAAGATGACATTTCCGATTCAGCTAAAAACAGTTTGACACAATATTTGGAGCATCAGCATTTTTTATCAAAGGTAAAATATATCAGCAAAGATGAATCAGCCGAAGAATTTAAGAAAGCTTATAACCAGGATTTTGAACAAATTTTAGGAAATAATCCGCTTCCAGCAGCCTTTAGAATTAATTTAAAAGCAGAAAACTCTAACGAAGAATTTGCAAAAGACTTAAAATATAAACTCCAAGGCATGGATGGAGTGCAAGAAGTCTATTACAATGCGCTGGCATTCAAAACGGTGGGGACGCAAATTAATCCCATTTTTTGGGGTATTCTGGTGCTTTGTTTAGTTTTATTAATTGTAGCTTTTCTCATTATCGATAACACCATCAAATTACTGATGTATTCGCAACGCAATACCATTCGTACCATGCAATTAATAGGAGCAACTGACGGTTTTATTATCAAACCTTATATCTGGCGGTCGGCGGTTATCGGCATCATCAGTGCAATAGTTGCCATACTTATCCTGGCTTTGCTCATTTATTTAACAATTTATAAGTTTTCGCTGGAAATTTCAGCAACAGATTTTGTAAATTTGTCGCTCATAGCATTAGGGTTAGTCGTTTTCGGAATTTTGATTGCTGTAATCAGCACTTATTTTTCAGTAAACAAATACCTGAAAGTAAAACTTGACGAATTGTATTAAACAGGCATTATGGCAAAAAATAAACCGGTACAAAAAAACATTCCATTATCTAAACCTGTACAACCTACAGCAAAACAACCTGTAGGAAGTGGGACAGTAGCAAAAAAAGCACCTGTAAAAACGGCTTCATCCGGCAGCTGGTTTAAAAGTCCTGCACAGGAAGGTTCTGAAATCATCTTTGACAAATTAAACTACTACATTATTGCAGCCGGCTCTATATTAGTGATTCTCGGTTTTATTTTGATGGTAGGCGGTAATAAAGATCCGAAAGTATTTAATGAAGCGGAAATTTATTCATTTCAGCGCATCACCTTATCTCCCATGCTAATCATTTTCGGCTTTTTAGTAATTACAGGTGGTATTCTGAAACGTCCTGCTATTGCTACAGAAGAAAAATAAGATTTACTTATGAGTATTATACATGCCATTATCCTTGCTGTTGTAGAGGGTTTTACTGAGTTTTTGCCTATATCCTCAACGGCACACATGAAAATTGTTGATTATTTGCTTTCCATACCCGAAACACCGTTTCGGAATATGTATGAGATCGTCATTCAATTTGCGGCCATTCTGGCTGTCGTTTTAATTTACCGACGCAAATTTTTTGATTTTAAAAACATCAATTTCTATCTCAAGCTGATAGTAGCAGTAATACCGGCATTGATAGGCGGTGTGTTGCTAAAAAAACATATTGATGCGGCACTGAGCAATTTGCAATTTATCGCATTCGTTATGCTGGCAGGTGGCGTTTTATTGTTGTTTGTAGATAAATGGTTTAGCAAAAACAAGATAAAAGACGAGCAACATGTCGACTTTCTGACTGCTTTTAAAATAGGTTGTTTTCAAGTATTGAGCATAGTTTTTCCTGGCTTAAGCCGAAGTGCAGCTACGATAGCAGGCGGAATGAGTTTGGGTATGACAAGAAAATCAGCGGCTGAATTTTCTTTTTTCTTAGCCGTTCCGACTATGCTGGCAGCCAGTGTAAAAAGCCTCTACGATGTAGCAAAAGAAGGCACAGTTAGTTTTTCAACTGCTGAAGTCAGTACCTTGTTGATTGGTTGTGCGGTTTCATTTGCTGTTGCTTTTTTTGCCGTCAAATTTTTCATCGAAATGCTCCAGCGCAATGGTTTTCGCTTTTTTGGTTTTTACCGAATTGCATTGGGTATCTTTATTTTGATTTTATTACTTGTTAAACAGTGAATCAAGTCGATTTTGAATTACTTCCTTTCAAACTCAGTACAGAAATACATGCTGAATTTAGCTTTTACAGTTCATTCTCATCTTAAGAAAGTTCAAAAAATACCATTAAGCTTTAGATAACAATCTTCAGAAATAAATAATTTAATAAATATATTTAATATACAATTTATTTATTATAGATAAATTAGCGGTGTCGCCACGCATATGCCAGTAACACGAGCTTATCGTAATTTCGAATTCCATCGGGAACTCCCAATATTTTTAAATAAACAGTGTTGAATACATCCCCGATAAATCCTGTAAAGAAAGTATGCTGTTTGTCATACTCTTTTATTTCATTGAGATCCCGCTTTATTACATCCGGCATATTTTCATAAACTTTATCATACTGTTGCTGGTCTCCTATTTTAAGTTCTGCCAGTAAATATAATAAGTAGTTTAAACTTCCACTGTATTGAAATGCTATGTTTTGTGATTGAATACATGACATATAAGCCCAAAAATTACAATCACCTTCTCCGGTAATGCCATTGCCGTGTGCCATCTCGTGCATTACAAAAAATGGTTTCTTAGAATAAAAAACCGCATCATCCACTGCCCCTTCTCCTACATATGGCATATATTGTCCTCCTATAGAAAAAACCAAGAACAGGTTGTCAAATACAAAACGTCCACGCAGACGATCACTATACGGATAGTTGTTTTTTTCTAAAACATGATTCAAATCTTCTCTGCTTTTATCTTCAAGATTATTTAGAAAAACAATTTGAGGCAAAGAATTCGTATCTTCTTTTAATTTCAATCTCGCCTGATGCAATTGCTCCAAAACCGTATCGGTTTCGGTTCTTAACTCTTTTGTTGTAAGTGGTCTGATATGCAGATTAAGCATTTTTTCCACCGGAGTTCTTCCGTAGTTAAATCCCCAGATTAAAAAGAAGGAAACCACCATAAAGCTGATAAAAGATAAAACACGAATTATTCTTGTTAAAGGCGGCAGAGGATTAATCCTGAAAAAGCCCAATACCCACCGAATTATTGTTAATACACAAAACAACAAGAATATGTAATACGCAGGAAATGGCAGGAAGGCAAATGTATAATCAAAAAAAGCCCGAAATACTAAAAATAAACCTCTTGAATAATAGCGTTCAATTACATGTTCCGGTAATGTATATAAAAGTATAAAACAACAAATGGTCAGCAATATCCATTTATATGACCAGATTTTTTTGAACATCTGGCAAAATACAAAAATTATTCAAATCGGATGGATTTCAAAGGTGAAATATTGCTAATAAGCTGAACAGGAACTAACAAGATAAGTAAGCAAATCACTACCGTTCCCAAATTGACAGCCAGAATGAAAGGGATATTAAAATAAATTGGTGCTACAGATAAATAGTAATTGGCTTCATTCAATTTTATTATGCCCGTATAATGCTGGATGAGGCAAAAACCCAAACCGATAACATTTCCCCAAAGCAATCCATAAACAATAATATAAAGAGCGTTGTAAATAAATAAGGTTGAAATAGAAGAATTATCTGCTCCAAGAGCTTTCAGGATGCCTATCATTTTAGTGCGGTCCAATATCAAAATAATCAATGCGGTTATCATATTGAGTACCGCAATAATAATCATCAATCCTAAGATTAGATATTCATTTACCCGTTGCAAATCCAGCCATTCAAAGATATTGAGGTTTTCTTCACGCATGGTTACAGCCTTGAGTTCCTGTCCAATATATTTATAATAAATCGAAT
This sequence comes from uncultured Chitinophagales bacterium, assembly GCA_964451125.1. Classification (GTDB taxonomy): domain Bacteria; phylum Bacteroidota; class Bacteroidia; order Chitinophagales; family JADIYW01; genus JADJSS01. The sequence goes on along the minus strand of CAYVGM010000188.1, from coordinate 984 downwards.
CCTTAAGTTCATTCATACGGTTCATATCCCAAAGCCGAACTTCGTAACCTGCCGCATCACCCTGTTTCCATTGATTGAGTTCTTGCAACAAGCGCATATCTACCAGAGCAAAATCTTTATCATATTCATCTAATCCGGTATGATAGATGCCCACTACTTCGAGTTTTCTGCCAATTGTATTGCTTTGTTCTTTTTTGATAAAATATGCAATTACCTTATCTCCCAATTTGATATTCAGCTTATCTGCAGTAGTTTGCGAAACTAAGATTTCTTTTACAACAGCTGTATCTTTCGTGTAATGAATAGCTCGTCCGTGCCGGATAAACGGCGTAATACTTTTCCAATCGTAGCTCGAATCAATTCCCTTTAGGATAATGCCTTCAATCTCTTTTTTTGTTTTTAAAATAGTAGGTTTGATGATATAAGGCGCTATATTTTTGATTGCTTTGTTTTGCTTAAGCTTATTAAGCTGAAGCTGGCTCGAATTAATGGGTTTTGTTTCATAAGCATTAGAAACATCGAAATTTTCTATATGTACCTCGCCCCAAAAACCAAATATTCGCTTTTTGATTTCTTTTGAAAACCCGGTAACCATGCATGCCGAAATAATCATAACGGCCACGCTAAGTGAAATAGCAATGATAGCAATGCGAATTATAAAACGAGAAAAAGAAGACTTGTCGCCCAATGCCATTCTTTTTGCTATAAACCATTCTACATTCACCCTGCGAATATCGGAAATTTACAAGAAGACGGAGAAAGAAACCTTATTTTTTACGAAATGTAATTTATAAAGTCAGAAACAAAAAAACAGATTACTAAAAGATGAGTAGTGATTTTCAAGAGTTAATAAACAAAAAAACTTCTTTTTATCTTACAAGCAGAAAGTCAGTAAATAATAGTATAAAAAAAAGGCTGTCTTAAATCAAAAAAAATTAAGACATCATTTTTTATATAAATTATTAGTTTAATTGACATTTTTAT
>CAYVGM010000187.1:2827-5845 GCA_964451125.1 uncultured Chitinophagales bacterium | reverse complement strand
GATTTCTGATAAACCAATCCTGATAAGCTTGGTAATCATTTTTAGAAGTTGTAACAGCTGCCGGGGCTATTATCTTATATTTCGATTGAATAAATGCAGAAGCATCAAATCTTTTTCCAGATTCAAAAATACTGCCACCATGCAAATCCTGACAAAAACCGTTTATTACTATTGCATTTTCCGGCAGTAAGTTTTTTGATTTTAAGTAATGTAAAGCAAAAAAATCTTGTTCATGCGGTAAAGAGGTGTAATGATGATTTTGAGCTGCATAACTATCCCACTTCTCTCCTAAAAATAAGCTCAACAAATTATCGTCATACTCAATAAAATGCCAGGGATATCTTAATTTTTCTGCCGTATTACGGGCAAACACAACTTCATAGCTGTCTTTTTTGCCATAAGTAAAACAGACTACAGATTTAATATTATGCTGATATAGTAAAGACAATAAATAACGGGAATCATAGCCACCCGAAAGCGGCAATAAGATAGTCTTATCTTGTGCTATGGTTTTGATTTGATAAATTAGTTTGTCTTCAAGTTGCTTCAATAAGGTTTTATCAAAGGAATGTGTTTGTTCCGATTGATGTTTATAATAAAAATTTTGTTTAAAAACTGTATTACCATTTTCATTTCCAATTATCCCATAAGCACCTGCTTGAAGCTGTTTCCAGTTTTTCAGTAATGTTTCATTTTCAGGAGTGCAAAACAGTTTGGAAAAATAATCACTCGTATTTTCATTCCAAATTTTATGCTGCACAATTTTATCGCAAATCAATACATCCTCATTTGAAATAAAATAAAACAACGGAAAAGTACGAAGATAATCAACGGCAAAATAAACTTCATCTTCATTTTTGATAACAACAGCAAAATGCCCGCTTAACTGATTAAGTTTTTTTATAAATACTGCTTCGTTTATTTCCCCATCAAAAAAATCAATAAGTGTTTTATGGTGTAATAATTTGTGTTCTAAAAAAGCTGTTCCAATTACGGAAATATGATTTTCTGTAAACCATTTTTCATGTAGCTGATATTTGAGTTGAATATCAATCATGATTAATAAGGTACAACAAATAATTTAACAAGAGCAAATTCATAACAAAACCAACTAGTGATAATGTCAAAATGGACAAGATAAAATTGTGCAAGTATGCGCCCAATAAAATTGCCATCACACGAAAAAATAGCAATAAGAGATTGTAAAAGAGTTCTGCTTTGAGCTTGTATTTTATGTCAAACAAGACACTAATCGGACCGGTAATAATGCCAATAAAATACCATAAAATAAGGTATTGAGCTACAACTCCGGCATTCGCCCATTCAGGTCTAAATAAAAATAAAAAGATACTTTTGCCAAAAAATAAAATAAGGATGCTGGGTATAATTCCTAACATTACTGACATGCGAATGAGCTGAAATGTATGTTGTTTTAAGTCAGCATGATTGAGCGAAACAGCATTTTTAAAATAAACCTGACTTATAGCAGAACTGTACATGCCCGTTGGAGCGTTTAGTAATCTGGTGGCATAAGTATAATAACCGACTTCATTAGCCGAAAAAAATCGTTTGAGTAAAATGGGAATGCTGTTTTTGGACAAGTTATTTAACAAAGAAGACCATGTGCCGTAAGTAGGAAATTGTTTGTATTTTTTGAAACTGGAAAACAATGTTTGTACTTTTAATTTAACTGGCATATAGTACACAGTATAAATCGTTGCAATACCTAAACCCACACAAAAACCAATAATCAATGCGTATTTCATTTTCAGTATGGCTAATACCAATGTCATTAATGCCGTTGTACTGACCTGAATGAAACGGAAAGTATTAATTTTATTGTATTGCTCTTGTTGATTAAATCGCACTAAAATGGGCTGATGAATACCATAAGCTGCAACAGCAAAAGGCAGCAAAGCATAAATTTTATCCAGATAAATAAACAAGAAAAGACTGATAAAAATGAGGAGGAATACAAACCCAGCTGCAAAGGTGTGTGCTGCAGTTACTATTCGTTCAGCTTCTTTGTCATCCGTTCCCAGCATCACAGCAACATCTAGTTTGGCATTTACGATTTCAGCTAAGATAAATACGACAGCCGTAAAAATTCCGAACAAAGCAAAATCAGGTGGAGTAACGTAATTGGGTAACAGTAAGGAGAAAATAAAATTGATGATTTGCACCATCAGCAAACCGGAAAACAAAACGGAAACTTGTTTTATAAATTTTCCTTTCAGCATTGCAACAAGATACGGATTTTAATAAAGTGGAAAATAGAATTCCTAAAAAGTACACATACAAAATATTAAGAAATCATAAGTTTCAGTTAGATGAAAATATAATTTTCAACAAATCCAATTTTGATTATCAATCAATTTTTATCTGTAAGTTGTTTAAATGTGTAAACAGAATAATTATCTTAGGAGAAATTTTGATTTAACGAACGAATAGACGTGAAAGACATAACTTCATTAAATCAACAATAGTTGCATTATATTATTTTGAATGTATTTTCTGATACCGCTTAGTTCTAAATACTACATGAATTATATTATAAATAATTGATGTAAGATTATTTTTATATCACGTACATAGAAATTAGAATATAGTATATATATAATATGTAATTAACTATTATTTTTATTACTTAATCAGCCAGTGAAATAGTAGGCGAATGGGAATCAATTAATAAATCAAATTTAAAGTACCATACCCTATTACAGTTAAATGATTCTATACATAATACAGTAATCTAATCACATATTTTAATCATTAAAGTTTCATGTGGTAGACTAGCACAAATAGCATTATCACATTGCTTTTGATACTCTCTATGAAATCTAAAAAATAAAAAGTTCAAGCACTAACAATCAAAAACTATATCTTCAAAAATGCGCTTAATATCTTCGTCATTTGTTCGGTTTCTACCAAAAAGCCATCATGCCCATAGGCAGATTCCATTTCTACAAATATGCTGTGAGGTATCAGTTTTGCCAATAGTTGTTGTTCGGAAAGCGG
>CAYVGM010000187.1:0-2727 GCA_964451125.1 uncultured Chitinophagales bacterium | reverse complement strand
CATACCGTTTGCTCCCGCATCATCGCTGTCTTCGCCAAAAGTCTGGTCGGCTTCTATGGCCATGCGCTGCGATTCGTTGAAGGCAATACCCCAAGGCGAATGTTGTATATTGGTGGCTCCCAACAAAATATTGTCGAATACATCCGGTTCTTCAATAGCAAATTCTATCAGCTGTTGTCCGCCCATAGAAAAACCACAGGCAAAAAATATTTTTTCTATTTCTAGGTGCTTGCGCAAGATGATCAGCGATTGAACAATATCGCGGGTGGTGATGTTAGGAAAATCGCCGTAATATTTTTTTTGTGTAAGCGGATTAAGAGAAAGCGGCCCCGTTGAGCCATAACAAGAACCAAGCATATTGGCACATACGATAAAATATTTTTCGGGGTCAAATAAATAGCCTTTGCCCACCATGCCCGGCCACCATTCCTCGGGATTGGAATTGGCAGAAAATGCATGACAAATCCAAATGACATTAGATTTGTCTGCATTCAGTTTGCCAAAGGTAGTATAAGCAATCTCAATTTCAGGGAGTGTGATGCCACATTCCAATGGAAATGGCTGTTCGTATTTTAAAACTCGGGTTTGAGACATAACGTCAGTATTGTAGAAAAAACAAAAATAATAAATTAAGCATTTAAAGCCTGATCAAAATCGGCTTTGATGTCATCAATATGTTCAATCCCCACAGAAACGCGCACCGAATTTTTTTGCACTCCGGATGCTGCTTGTTCTTCGTCTGTCAATTGTTCGTGTGTGGTAGATGCTGAATGAATGGCCAACGTTTTTGCATCGCCTACATTAGCCAAGTGGGAGGTCAGTTTAAGTGCATTGATAAATTTTTTTGCCGCATCATAACCGCCTTTAATATCAAAAGTAAAAACAGAACCAAAACCATTGGTCAAGTATTTTTTTGCTAATTCATGGTAAGGCGAATCTGTAAGACCTGTATAGGTTACTTTTTCTACTTTAGGGTGTTGCTGTAACCACGTAGCCAGTGCTATGGCATTTTGATTATGACGTTCTACACGCAACGAAAGCGTTTCCAAGCCTTGCAATAATAAGAAAGAATTAAAGGGCGAAATGGCAGGTCCCCAATCCCGCAATCCTTCTACTCTTGCACGAATGATAAATGCAATATTTCCAAAAGGCCCAGGAGTGCCGAATACATTCCAAAAATTCAATCCATGATAGCCTTCGGATGGCTCTGTAAATTGAGGATATTTGCCATTGCTCCAATTAAAATTTCCACCATCTACGATTACACCGCCGATTGAAGTACCATGTCCTCCTATCCATTTTGTGGCAGACTGTACCACGATATGCGCACCATGTTTCAGCGGTTGAAATAAATAACCTGCTGCTCCGAATGTATTGTCAACGATGATGGGCAAATCGTATTTCTCGGATAATTTTTTAAAGGCATCCCAATCAGGTACATTGCCGCGCGGATTTCCGATTGATTCTAAATAAATGGCTTTTGTTTTATCGTCGATTAATTTTTCAAAAGATGCAGGATCATCTCCATCAGCAAAGCGCACTTCTACACCCAAGCGTTTGAACTGTACTTTAAACTGATTATAAGTACCGCCGTATAAGTAAGAAGTGGAAACAAAATTATCTCCGGCTTGCAAAATATTATTGAGTGCAATAAATTGTGCCGATTGTCCGGATGCGGTAGCCAGTGCAGCCACGCCACCCTCTAGTGTGGCCACTCTTTTTTCAAAAACATCCGTAGTCGGATTCATCAAACGCGTATAGATATTGCCAAACTCACGCAATCCAAAAAGGTTGGCTGCATGTTCGGTATCTTTGAACTGATATGATGTGGTTTGGTAAATGGGCACGGCTCTTGACCCGGTAGTAGGGTCAATTTCTTGTCCGGCGTGGAGTTGCAGTGTTTCAAATTTGTAGTTGCTCATATTTATTTGTTTTAATTGATGAATAAAAAAATCCTTCCGCTCTGGGAAGGATATATGTTAAGCTTATTTAGATTATTGAACAATAATTACCCTTCCGAATTTTTTCGGCAACAACAGCAACTTGGCATATTGAAATAAGTAATCATAAAACCAAAGATAGTAAACTATTAAAATGCTCGTTTAAAATTAATGTTATCAATAAACAGGTGGCTCCGTGGGTAAAAATGCTACTGATAACATTACATCAAAATACCTGCTATGGTAGCAGAAAGATAAGAAGCCAAAGTACCGCACAAAAGTGCTTTCATGCCTAATTTAGCTAAGTCTGCTCTTCTGCCGGGTGCCAGCTCTCCAATACCACCAATTTGCATCCCCACAGAACTGAAATTGGCAAATCCACAAATAGCAATACTAGCTATCAGTAAGCCTTTTTCTGATTTTGGTGTTAACCCAGCATGAGTCATATTGGAAAATGCGACAAACTCATTGATACAAAGTTTTTGTCCCATTAATGTTGCAACGGTATCTACATCACTACCCGGAACTCCCATACACCATGCAATAGGATAAAACAATTTTCCAAAAATCCAATCTAAAGATAAGGTAAAAGGCATGCCTGAAAAATAACTTATCTTACCTAAGATATAATTTACCATGGCAATTAAAGCTATAAAACCAATCAACATCGCAATCACATTTATAGATATTTTCATACCATCACTTGCTCCGTGACTGATAGCATCTATAATATTTTGATATGGTTTTTTGATTGCTAATTTCACATTGCCCATCGTCTGGCTTTCTT
>CAYVGM010000186.1:0-5879 GCA_964451125.1 uncultured Chitinophagales bacterium | reverse complement strand
GCAGGTCCTTGAGCATCTTGTTGTCAAGGGCTGCATCCGCATAAAGGGTCTTGAGCTTGCGGTTTTCCTCCTCCAGTTCCTTGAGCCTCCGCAGCTGATCCCCGTCCAAACCGGCATACTTCTTTTTCCAGTTGTAGAACGTGTTCCGGGTGATCCCCAGATCCCGGCAAATGACTTCCGCCTTTTTGCCGCCTTCGTACTCTTTTATAGCCTGTACGATCTGGCTCTCCGTAAATCGTGTTGTTCTCATTGGCTGATTAAATTTAAGGGTTTTGTCCTTTTTTAACCAGTCCGATTTTTAGGAGGGGTTACAACCAGTCCGATTTTTAGGAGGGGTTACACAACTATAAAGCAGCCAACCAAGTCTTCTCAGAAATATTGCTTTTATGAGTTGAACACGGCATAGTGACTTCTCAACGATTATTTTTCTATGGTAATCCTCCGTGCATAATCTACTAACTTATCTAGCCAAAGCGGCATCATTGCTTCTGTATTTTGAATGTTCGTATAATTCTATTCGACTCTAATGTCAGTATATAAATACCAGATAACAATGATGTCATATCGATCTCCGTAACAAAGACATTTTTATTTATTACAATGTCCTCTACCTCGACTATCTGTCCGTATACATTTGATAATGCTACTCTACATTTTACATCTTCTAAGCCCCAACCCTTTATATTTAAGATATCATTTGTTGGGTTAGGAAATACTATTATGTTATTGTTTTCTCCAGTATAAATTACATTTGTTGATGCAATGTAGAGTGTATCTGAATTGGCTATACAACCTGCTGCACTCATCACAGTCACGAAATAAGTACCAGAAGAATCAGGTAAAATATAAAACAAATAGCTACTATCTATTGTAACATTATTATGGTACCATTGATAGAAGATTCCATCTTCATAGCTACAGAAAATAGTATCATTGTCAAATACAAGTGTCGATAACGGTTCACTATCAACTGTTATATATCCAGGAAGGGTGAGAGTATCCACTCTATTATCATAAGTAGCAATCAACGAAACATCATAATTTCCTGCAGAATTATAGTAAACTATTGGAATTGAATCTGTTGATATAGCCGGAACCCCGCCAGGGAAATGCCACTCAATGCTCAATGGGTGACCAGTTGATAGATCATAGAAAACAACATGCCCGCTATCACAAACGGAATTTGTATTAGAACTAAACAAAGACTGTGACAAACTATCTCCGCTGTATACAAGTACAAGTGCAGTATCCATTACTCCATTGTAAGAAGCTATTAATCGTGTTGAATCTATTCCAATTCCTTCAAGAACTCCTGGAGAAACATTTTCGCATACTCCTACATCTACAATTGAATATTGCATTCCGATCAAAGATGTTATATCTCTTTGAATACTGTCCGAATAATAACCAATAATTTCATAATTGCTTTGCATACTTGTTGGCACAAGGATGATCTTCGGAACAATTCTAATACTATCCAAAGTTGCTATTGCATTTACATTAAAGGTAATAGAATCATAAGCAAGTATATTTCCAAGAGAGTCAAACCCGATCGCGTCTACTTCTAACTGCCCCACGGCGGTTGCTGGAATTGCATATGTAAAATTTGTTGTGGTAAATAGATTGGTTGAATCATAATATGTTACTCCAATGCTTGCATTACCTGCAAGTACTACTAATCGATCAATAGATGTATCCGAATCTATAGAGATTGTTACTAACTGATTCGGAACATACGAACTGCCACTCGCAGGTGATACAATGTCAACAAAAGCATTTTGGGAATTTATATGTGTTCTATTTACATAAGATTTCAAAATCAAACTATTAGGAATTGAATAGCCCATCCTTAGGTCTGGCGGATTAAACCCAGTTAATGCAAACTGACCTCCGCTCGGGTCGGAGCATAGCAATTGTGAAACCTCAGCCTGAATAAACGCATTGTTGGCCGCTCCGATATGGCATTGATATATATTTGAAGTCGTACTTAAGCCTATTAATCCTCCCTCCTGAGAATCTTGTCTTACTACTCCGTCCATTTGTTGTCCTAGACCAAATATAATTGGGACAGTTACAGCATTCACAACTAAAACACCCAAGACAATTGGACTGACACAATTTGCAATATCGGAATTACTAATATATGTTGAAAACGTATGACTAGGCACATGGCCGTAATTTAGTGAAATGGGATCATTAAGAACTTTGTCAATTGCATAACTATTTGTTGGCAAATCCACCCCAGCACCGTTGCAAAATATACTATTTTGAAAAAATAATAATGATATTCCACATGCGGCAAGATTAATAGGGTTAAATGCTGCCCATTTTGCAAAATGACTTCCGGAATGAGGTGTATTTAAAGTAATTAGCTTATTTATATCATTTTTATATACATATCCGTAGTTACTTTGCAGATACAATCTTGATAATATTCCTCCCATCGAATGGGCTACAATATCAACTTTTCCTGCCGAGTATTTTGAAGTTAATGTTTGATGAAACAATCTATATATTCCGTTAGGTACTTCATCAATATTAGCTGCAAATGCCTGCAATGATGTTCTTTTGTAATTAACGACATATTCAAGATCGCCAGGATAATAATTATTGTTCTTTAATGACGTTGCCATAGAGGCAAATGTGGTTGCATCGCCATACAGCCCATGAACAAATAAAACTGGTGCACGATATATTTCAATTGGAATTTTATATTTTGGGGTTGCCGAATTTGAAATATCAATAACATAGATAGTGTCAGCCTTATATGGTAAATTATACGCACTCAAATAATGTGGATGAGCATAGGTGGCCGTGATAATATTGCCAACAACATTGTAATTAATAAAATAGCCTGTTGTATCCACATGATTCCCAAATGGGTCGCTTGCAATCCAAAACCTTATATTAGCTGAGTTCACGGAACCATCATTGTTTATATACCTTAGTTTTGTTGCCTGGGAACCATCTGCACATATTTTCACTATTGGTGCTAATGCATCAGTGAAGCCAGTTGCCAATGTACAAGGATTTGAAAAAGGATATACATCATAAGGCAACTGATTTAAAAATGTGAACTGGTTCAGTACGGTTGTTATTGATAATGTTGCTACGTTGCTTATAGCATTGCTACCTCCGGAGCAATTCGTAACATAACAGTAATATGTATTTCCGTTGTCCACCATCGTCAATACAGGTGTAGTATATGAATTACTTGTAGCACCCGCTATTTGAACGCCATTTTTATACCATTGGTAAGTATAAGGCGCCGTTCCACCTAGAATTACATTCCATGTTACTGTACTTCCAACGGGTGAACTTTGATTGAGCAATGTGTTCACGACTGATACAGGAATGCAGCCAACGCAAGAAGAAAACAGCCAACCAGTGTTATTTCCTTGATTAACGCTATTAGCTCCCGCATAAAAAGAGGCCGCTCCACTTGTATGAATATTATTTAAAATTAACCAATCATTACATACTGTTCCATTTGCTTTGAAGAATACTGCAAAGCCAGTCGTTGAATAAATTGTTATTGGTAACGCTGATGTTCCAAATGCATTTAAATCTCCGTTAAATGTTTGAGTGGTTGAATTATTGAAGGTATATGCTTTCCCAGCCGCTAGACTTAGATTATTATATGTGCAACTTCCTCCAATTGTCCCGTTACCTCCAATAACCACATTGTTAAAATTCATTGATCCATAATTCGCATCATTGGAAAATACCACATCGTTAAATGTTGGAGAACCTAAAATATATCCTGCTGAAGTAGAGCTTGTAAATGTTAAATTATAAAATAGTCCATTGCCTCCGACAAAATACCCTGGTGACCCCGTAAGAATAAAATGAGACGTCCCAGCATTAACTATATAATTACTGCCTGTCAAATATAAAGCTTGATAAGGTGTACTGTAAGAATTACTAGTAAGCGTAATTGTTGAAGCACCCAAATCTAGTGTACGCACCCCATTTCCCGTAGATATTAACTTATTTAAGTACAAGTACTGTCCGTTCGTATTTAAAGATCCATTATTGTGATAAAGTGTGGTTCCTACGCCATATGTAACAAGAGAATCCTGTAGCATCCAGCTGCCACCAGTTCCATCAAAATATATATTTGATCGTATTATCCGACCAGCTGTCGTGATACTGGCGGTAGTAACATTTGACTTAAAATACATATCCCCTGTATAAGTCAAATTCATCGAATTGGAAAAAGTAAGAGACCCATAAATGTCTAATTCAAATGCTCCAGCCAGAGTAGGAAAATTTGTAACGCTTGCCCACGTCATATCCCGGCAGTAACTGGTCTTATCTATCATGACTGATTGTCCACCACCAGAAAACGAGTTGTTATCAAAAACAACATCATCATAAATTGACGGAATGCATCCGCTACTGGAACCTCCCGAAGAAATTGACCAGTGATTAGGGTCACTCCAGTTACCACTATTACCAATCCAAAATAAAGTCTTTGGAACGGCCTGATTCAAGACCCAACCGGTGTTATTACCAAAATCAGATACATTATTTGCAACAAAAGCGGCGCCGCCTGTTGCATGAATATTTTTGAGTCGAATATAATCAATATTGACTGTTCCACTCGCCTTCAAAAACGTTGCAAAACCACTCGTGCATAATAGCTCAAGAGGATTGTAACAAGCCCCAATAGCAGTAAGGCTACTTACAAATGTCTGAGTCGTTGCTCCTGAAAAAGTGTAAGTTTTACCCACTGATAAAGTTAGACTATCATAAGTACAGTTACCACTAATGTTCCCATTCCCTCGAACTATAACATTGTTAAAAACCACTGATCCATAATTCGCATCATTGGAAAATACCACATCGTTAAATGTTGGAGAACCTAAAATATATCCTGCTGAAGTAGAGCTTGTAAATGTTAAATTATAAAATAGTCCATTGCCTCCGACAAAATACCCTGGTGACCCCGTAAGAATAAAATGAGACGTCCCAGCATTAACTATATAATTACTGCCTGTCAAATATAAAGCTTGATAAGGTGTACTGTAAGAATTACTAGTAAGCGTAATTGTTGAAGCACCCAAATCTAGTGTACGCACCCCATTTCCCGTAGATATTAACTTATTTAAGTACAAGTACTGTCCGTTCGTATTTAAAGATCCATTATTGTGATAAAGTGTGGTTCCTACGCCATATGTAACAAGAGAATCCTGTAGCATCCAGCTGCCACCAGTTCCATCAAAATATATATTTGATCGTATTATCCGACCAGCTGTCGTGATACTGGCGGTAGTAACATTTGACTTAAAATACATATCCCCTGTATAAGTCAAATTCATCGAATTGGAAAAAGTAAGAGACCCATAAATGTCTAATTCAAATGCTCCAGCCAGAGTAGGAAAATTTGTAACGCTTGCCCACGTCATATCCCGGCAGTAAGCTTGTTGATTTATCGACACACTGCCTCCTAATGGAAATGAGTACTGATCAAAGAATACATTATCTACTTGATTTGGAACACACCCGCAACTTGGTCCATTACTAGAATACGACCAATGAATTGTATCATTCCAATTGCCCATGCCGCCTATCCAAAACAAATTGCTTGCATTAACTATGGTTGGAATAGAAATAATAGCAAGAATAATAATTAACAAGTTTCGCATTAGATTATTATTTAATAATAATTGCTTTTAATTTTTTATAATATTTATTAAATGGAATTATGGCACATAGTTGTCGTCGTGATAATATAAAACAAAATGTAAAACTATGTAAGATGAAATTGATTAAAAATTTAATAAAATTGATGAATATAAAATTAAAGCATAAGATAAAAAAGCTAAATTAGAAAATTAAAAGAGCTGCCGACAAGCTGAGTCTCAAAAGAAATA
>CAYVGM010000185.1:0-5931 GCA_964451125.1 uncultured Chitinophagales bacterium | reverse complement strand
ACAAAGCTGCCACAATCTATCGTTTGAAAACCCACTTTTAATAAGGCATTCAGGTATTCAATCTTTTGATCTGTAGGTATAAATTCTTTGATACCTTGCATGGCATCTCGCGGACATTCTATGATTTTTACTGTATCCATACTGCAAAAATAAGGTATTCTGCTTAAGATAAGAAAGACCGCCAAAAGCACAAATCAATTTTGTAAAATATTATACGTATTTTTAAAACGCTATGGAACCGTACCGCTTACAGGAAATTTATCAGCAAACAATGTTATTTGCCGGAGAAAAACATTCAATGGCAGGTCAGTTGCTAACGGGCACAACTATTTCTTATGTTGTCCATTTAAGTAATGTGGCCATGGAAATACTTATTGCACATCAACATCAGCCTATACCGGATATTAATCTTGCCGTTCAGGTGGCATTGTTGCATGATGTGTTGGAAGACACACCAACCGATATGGAAGAATTGAAATCAAGATTCGGAGATCTTGTAGCAAATGCCGTTCTTGCATTGACAAAAAACAAGAACCTGTCTGAACAAGAGCGCATGCCTGATTCGTTAAACAGGATAAAACAACAAGGATCAACGGTGGCTGTTGTAAAATTAGCTGACAGAATTACCAATTTACAACAACCACCTGCTCAGTGGAATATGCATAAGATTAGAGCTTACCGTGATGAAGCTGTACTCATTCTCACACAATTAGCCGGAGCAAACACCTATCTTGAGAATAGGCTTCTAAATTGCATAGAACAATATGCAAGATGGATAAAATAAGATAAATAAGCGGTTTTGTTTATTCATTCTCTGCCACTACTTCCCGAACTTCAGGTATAAAGCGTTTCATCAGATTTTCGATGCCTTGTTTCAAGGTAACGGTTGACGAAGGACAGCCACTGCAAGAACCTTGAAGCTGTAATACCAGTATGCCGTCTTCAAAACGAACAAAGGAGATATTTCCGCCGTCCATTTCCACAGCCGGCTTCACGTATTTATCCAATGCGCCTTTAATTCGTATCACTACATCTTCATCATCATCAGCAATCTCGTTTGATGCCGTTCTTTTTGGCTTCTGAAAGTTTTCGGTAAAGACAGGCTTACCTGCTTCTATATGCTGTTTTATAAATTCTTTAATCGGAAGCATCAATTCTGCCCATAGCATTTCATCCGATTTATTAACCGAAATAAAATTATTACTGATAAAAACACCCTTTACTCCGTTAAAAGCAAAAAGTTCGTGCGCCAGCGGAGCTTCCTGTGTTTCTTCAGATGAAAAAAAATCTACGCTGTCATTTAAGAATAAGGCTTTGTTGGTTACAAATTTCAGTGTATTCGGATTCGGTGTAGCTTCCGAATAAATCATTACCGGTGCTTGAGTTATCTGTTCTTCCATAGGTATTAATTTTGTTTATGTACAATGGTTGCCGTGGCTTGAGCCGCAGGCAAAATAAAAATTTCTTCAATATTGACATGAGGTGGCTGGCTGGCTATAAAATAAATGCTCTCTGCAACATCTTCGGCTCGCAAGGGTTGATATCCTTCATAAACGGCATCTGCTTTTTCTTTATCGCCTTTAAATCTTACCAGACTAAATTCGGTATCCGCAGCCCCGGGACTTACTACCGACACTTTAATATTATGCTGTAATAAATCGATGCGGGCACTGCGTGAAATTGCACGCACTGCGTGTTTGGTACCGCAATACACGTTGCCTCCGCCATAAGCTTCCCACCCGGCAAGCGAGGCCACGTTGATGATATGACCTTCCATGCGGGCTATCATTAACGGTGAAACCTCTCGAATCATATAGAGCAAACCTTTCACGTTAGTATCTATCATTTGTTCCCAATCTTCATATAATCCATCCTGGATTGGACCTCTGCCGGCAGCCAGCCCGGCATTATTAAGCAATACGTCAATTCTTCGCCAATTTTCGGGTAAGGATTGAATTGCTTTTTGAACATCCGTCAAAACACGCACATCGAAACACAAGCTCAATACATTAACTGCAAATTTATCTTTAATAGATTTTTCAATGACATTTAGTCTTTCTTTTCTTCTGCCCGTCAGAATCATATTCCAGCCATTAGCTGCAAATTTATACGCAGCCGCTTCTCCAAAACCTGATGTCGCTCCCGTGATTAATATTGTTTTCATCCTGCACAAAAGTACAAATAAACTAATTAGTGAACTCTTATTTACAAAGTAACTTTCTGTAAATTGTTTTGTATAAATAAAAAATGAATTATATTTGTAATAGGATGAGATTTATACTTGCTTGTGCTTTTTGTTTGTATTTACCATTAGTTTTTGGTCAAATCAATAGTGATTCTTTTTCAATAAACAACATCAATTATGAAAAATTAGAACAACTGTTTTTACAAAGAGTAAACGTCCATAGAAATACACTAAAGCTAAAAATTTTAATGAAGGATCCTGTTCTAAAACTTGCTGCTACAAATCAGGCAAATTATTGTAAAGCACAGAACAAAGTAACACATATTCAGCAACCACCCTCTTATTTAAAAAATCCCGTAGATAGGGTAGCTTACTATAATGGTAGCCATGCAATTGTTGGCGAAAATATACTTACTGTTTCTTTGCTGCAACCTATATTAATTAATGGAAAAATAATCACACTTAATACTTATTCCGGATTGACTGATTGTTTGTTTGACATGTGGAAAAATAGCCCCCCTCATTATAAAAACATGATATCAAACGAATTTGTTGTTTCAGGACTTGGTTTTGCGTTTAATTCAAAAAATGGCTATTTGTTTGCAACAGAAGTATTCGGAAGTATGCCATTTATTCCATTAAACAATGGATTGAAATATGATAATAATACGTACGGAATTCGTTCTGCGTCGGATGCATATTGTAATTATGATGAAAGATATGCAGACATTCCTCTAGTAATTGCTAATTATATCCATGTTGAAAACAACAAGGTGTATCTTTATTTCAGGCATTTAGATTATATAAAGAAGATAATACAGGATGATAGTGATGGATTTGCATTAGATATTGTATATAAGGAGCAATTCACCTGCAATGGTGCCGATAACTTACATGGCTCACCGATATTTGATGGAAAACTACTACCCCCGGTTTATAAGAAACAATTGTTTTCTAAAAATGAATATGCATCAACAAATGAGCTCTACACTAAACTTTGTGAATTACCAAAAGACATTAATAAGGATGATTATCAAATAAACTTGATAACATTAAAGAATAATAAATTATGCGCATACTCATTTCCTGTTAATATCGAATCAGGATTAATAGAATCCATCGAGATATTACCACTCTGGTCCATAATAGAAGGCAAAATTGAGACGGATACCGTAAATATCAAAAAAACCCTTAATGTCGCATTTAGCAGGAGTGAAACAAATTTTGACTGGGATGCTTTTCAAAGTCAATTACAAAATGTTTTAAAAGTATATATAGACGCTGTAGATACTCTTTACGTAAATACACACAGCTCGATCGAGGGCAATGTACAAACGAATATAAAATTGCAAGAAGAACGCGCTGATAAAATCAGGCAATCTTTAGTAGACTTTTTACCCGGTAGGATTGTCGTTAAAACCATATCTTCTGAAAACTGGGATTTATTTTACAAACAAATAGAAAACACGACATATAAAACACTCTTTAAAAACAAATCTGCAGATGAAATCAGGAAATACATTAATCAGCATAAAGACGACGCAACTATTAAGAAATGGCTAGAACAACAACGAACGGCAACAATAAATATTAAGATAAATGAGGTAATAGACGAAAATACGCCTCCCGAAATTTTACATATTGGATTATACAATGCCATCCGGCGAAATAAATATAATCAGGCAAATATCATTTCATCTAAAATGGCTGAAGCATTTAAAAATAATAAGATTAATTCCGACTATATCGTTCCGGCAAAAGTACCGCTAGAAAGAAAGTATTTGCCAGCAATCAATAATTATATATCCGCTAAAATACTGTCAGATTTAAATATTAAAATAAATAATAGCGTTATTTATCTAGAAGATGATTATCAAAATACCAGAAATTATATCGATTCGGCATATTTCCTGTTTAAGGATGATGAGGCAATACGGTTTAATTGTATTATAGATCAAATATATCAAGCTAAACAAACATCAGATTATGACCCTAAAAAATACCACCAAATTGAGAAACAAATACTAGCGTTTAAAGAATCAAAAACCATCGACAAAAACATATTAAATTCTGTCTTGTATAATTATTATTTAGAAGGGTCTGTCCTGTATTATGAGTTGCGAGATTACAATTCAATGGATACCTGTATCTTCAAAATAAAACCATTCTTGAAATTAGATAACTTAAATGCATCCCAAGTCTATGAAGTGTGTAAGTACTTCAATGTTTTCTATAATTTTGAAGTAACACAGCAATTATTGGAGAGATACTTGATAAAATATCCAGATGACAAACGACTTTTATATCTTTATGCAAGTACCGGGGCCTTTTATAATTTGAATTACAACTATAAAATATCTTACTACTACGAAAAAGTAGAACAATTTTGCAAAAAAGATAAACCCTCATATTGCAATTGGATTAATCAGAATTTTCAACTATTAAGAGACCCGTTATTTAAAACACTATTTTGTAAAAACTGCAAACTCTAAAACAATGACCATCCAACAAGCACAGGAAATAACCGATGAATGGATAAACACAACGGGTGTCCGCTATTTCAACGAGTTGACCAATATGGCAATCTTAACGGAAGAAGTAGGCGAAGTAGCCAGGATAATGGCTAGAAAATACGGAGAGCAATCTTTCAAAGAATCGGATATGGATAAAAACTTGGGCGATGAACTGGCAGATGTGCTTTTTGTGCTGATTTGCATTGCGAACCAAACCGGAGTAAATCTGACAGAAGCTTTCGAAAAGAATTTAGCCAAAAAAACCACCAGAGATGCTGACAGGCATAAGCAAAATGAAAAACTGAAATGAGATGGGTTGCTGAATTTAGTAACTGAATTCAGTAATTAATATAAAATTCACACCCAATCAGGAATATTTATATAATTTACACTAAATTCTAGAATATGAAAAGATTCAGTTTGCTCATGCTTTGCATTACTTTTTTATTCAAGTTGCAGGCAGAAAATCCAAAGATTGTCTCACATAAAATTGCAGATATCATTTTGTATCCTTCCGGAGCACAAATCAACAGAGAGGGCAATGTTCAATTACAATCCGGCACTAATGAGATTGTGTTTAAGAATTTATCAGCAAGTATAGATGTAAATAGCATTCAAGTGATAGGAAATGGTAGTTATACAATTTTATCCGTAAAACATAAATATAACTATCTGGAAGAGAAAAATAAGGCGGATGAAATAGCTGAAATTCAATCTAAGATGGATTCAGTTCAGCAAGTATTAGCTAAGGAAAATGCACTTCTTGCTGCATATATAGAACAGCAGAATATGTTGATAAAGAATCAATATATTGGAGGCAGCAATACCGGCATAAAGGCAGCGGATCTAAAAGAAGTCGCTGATTTACATCTGGCTAAAATGACAGAAGTAAAACTAAAACAAGTTGAAATAAATGCCAAAATTGATGAATTACAAGATCTTAAAAACAGGTTATCTTTACAGCAAAAAGAAGCAAAAAGCAAACTGACCAGAGCAACCAGTGAGATTTGGGTTAGCCTTTCTTCAGCCACTTCACAAAAGACCAGCCTTCAGTTAACGTATTTTGAGAGTCAGGCATCCTGGACACCCTTTTATGATTTAAGAGTTAGTGATGTAAACGAGCCATTACATATTGACTATAAAGCTAAAATAAAACAAAACACAACAGAAGATTGGAAGGATGTACAACTTACTTTGTCAACCTCTGAACCAAAATCAACTGCTCAATTGCCT
>CAYVGM010000184.1:0-5954 GCA_964451125.1 uncultured Chitinophagales bacterium | reverse complement strand
ATCATATTCAAGGCAAACGCTACACGATTAAGCAAGTTTTTAATGAATTTAAAGGCTATTGGGAGCAAGTGCAAAAAGATTTGGAATCTTGCGGAGAGAATTATAATACCCCGTCTGCCATACAACTAGACCATCTGAATCTGGAACAATATCTTGGCAGACTAGGCATTAGTGGCTGGCTGAAAGAACTTTTGCGTTCTGCCTATTTATCAGAATTTGGAATGGATTTGCAAGAAAATTCAGCACTCAATTTTATTGATATGGTCAATATCAGCGATGCCAATGAAGTTATGTTATACGGTGACAGCGATGAATGTTATTCCATAAAAGGCGGAGTCCAAAGTCTTATTAATGAACTTACTGCAGATGTAGGCAAGCTTAACCTCGAACACAAACTGGTAGAAATCAGTAAGGTGAATAATGGCTACTCGCTCATCTTTGAAAACGGCAAAACGGCATTTGTAGATATCGTTGTAATTACTATTCCATTTACGGTATTACGCGATTTAAAAATTGATGTCGGTACGGTAAATCCTAAAAAACTGAAAGCCATTAAAGAATTGGGCTATGGTCAAAATGCCAAATTATTTTTGGGATTTGACGAGCGTATTTGGCGCACGAAATACAAGACAATGGGCTATCTCTATCACGATAAAATTCATAACGGATGGGATAGTTCTTTTGGGCAAACGAACAATGAAGGACCTGGTATTTATACCGTTTTTTTAGGCGGAAAAGATGCGGTGTATCTGGCGGAAAACAAGAAAGACAAGCAGAAATTTGTAGATATGTATTTGCCTGAGCTGGATAAAGTATATCCGGGTATTAAGCAAAAATATAACGATACAGCTGAGATTGCCTGGTGGCCAAAATCAAAAATTATTAAAGGTTCGTATTCTGCATTTTTGCCCGGACAATGGACGGAAGTGATGCCCTATATAGCTGAGCCTATAGACGAACGCATCTTGTTTGCAGGCGAACATTGCAGTTACGATTTTCAGGGATTTATGAACGGCGGAGCACAAACCGGAAAAGATACAGCAATGAAAATATTAGAGATGGTTGGGGTAAAGAGAGGGTAATGTGTTACAACGTCATCATCACGTCTTCTATTTTTTGTACCATATTGATGTATTCTGCGTCGTGTTTGATATCTTTGGTTTTGGCATGAGGCAGGTTGGGTTGGAAATGATATTTTATCGTACCCGGGTTAGAACTCATAATCAAAATATCGTCGCCCAGATAAACAGCCTCTGCTATATCATGTGTGATGAAAAAAATTGTCGTTTCATATGTACGCCATATATTAAGCAGTAAGTCTTGCATTTGCATTCTCGTATTCACATCCAATGCACCGAATGGCTCATCCATCAGTAATATTTCAGGACTGGCAATCAGGCTTCTTGCAATTGCCACACGTTGCAATTGTCCTCCTGACAAGGTGGGATAAACAGCATATTTATTTTCTTGTCCTTGTAGCCCGACAAATTTAATCATCTCATTTACTTTCTCCTTCCGCTCTTTTTCTGCTACGTTTTTATACTTTAAAGGCAATTCAATATTTTCATAAACCGTGTACCACGGCATAGAAGAATATTGCTGAAATACCATAGAGATGCGTACATCATCAGTAATAGGTTTTTCATGAATCAATACCTCACCCGAAGTAGGTTTTTGCAAACCGGATATATAACGCATCAATGTTGATTTGCCACAGCCCGATTTTCCCATCAAAATAACAAACTGCCCGATATTCGGTTTGTCTTCTATATTCAGACTTACATCCTTGAGGATAAATGTTTTCCCGTCATCATAAGATTGCGAAACATTTTTTAATGTGATGATATTCTTTAAAATGGTATCAACATTCATGCTTTAGCTGTTTTATGTTTGAATGGAAAAAGCAATTTATCTAATAAGACAAATAAACGGTCTTGAAGAAACCCGATTAATATAATCACGATTAACAACGCAAATACTTTATCGATTCGACCTTGCCTTTGACCTACTTTAAAAATTAATGAACCCAAACCTCCCGTACTGTTCAGCATTTCTGCAATGATAATATATGTCCAGGAAATGGCCACCAAGACACGTGTGTCATCGGATAATTTGGATAATACACTGGGGAAATAAATAGTTTTCAACGTCTGCCATTTGGATGCACCAAGTGTATATACGGTTTGCAAATATACATCATCTACTTCATCAATGCGCTGTATAATGACAGGAAGTAAATAAACTAAAATACCAAAAGCCAGGAAATGTATTTTCATGGAATTGCCAATTCCAAACCAGGCAATAAACAACCCTGTTACTGCGGTTAACGGCAAAAAGCGTAAAGTATCTATTGGTTTGCTGAACAATAAGCGCAAGGGAGGAGTAAGCGCAATGATAAAACCCAGTGGAATGGCTATGGTTAATGCTTCGAAATATCCCATGAAATTGAGATAAATGGAAGTCATCGTATTTTTCACAAGCCCATCACTTTCATATAATTCTTTAAAAGCTTTTAGTACCTGTAAGGGTGAAGGCAAGATACTCTGCGGAAAAACCGAGAGGCTGAACAAAACTTGCCAAACAATTAAGAGAAATACAAACCCACCAACCGTAAGTGCGATTTTTACAGAAGACGGATAAGTTGCTTTTCTTAAATCAACATACATAAATATGAGTTTATTCGTTTATAAACTGAAAATCTGTACGTCTGTTTTTGGCTTTGCCGGCATCGGTACTGTTGTCAGCCACAGGCTTATCAGAACCATTCCCTACGATGATAAATCTGTTTTCAGGCATACTGTATTGAGTACGCAAATAATCAGCAACAGCTTGCGCACGTTTGTACGATAGCGTTTTATTTGTTTGAGGATTTCCTACATTGTCGGTATTGCCTTCAATACGAATACGGGCATTGTCAAATACTTTTGCCAGTTCAGCAAATTCTTTATCGATAATGTATTTCGAATTATCATCTAACTGATATTCTCCCGTTCTGAAAGAAATAGATACCGCTTTGCTGGAAGATGCCTCTGCCGTCTTGTCCGATTCAGTAGGCGCACTAAAATCTTTGCTGTCCTCTGGTTTTTGATTAATATCCGCAGCTTTTGTAAATGATTGTAATAATACAGGATTTGAAATTAGCCTCCAGTTGGGAACGTTTTTACCGGCATACCCCAACTTCTGATAAACTGAAGTCATCTTAGTATAGAGTTGTTCGCCGGTCAAGCCTTTGTAGTTTGGATCTAAACCAAAGAATTGCAGATTGTCACCGTGTGTGGTCATACGTGTATTATTGATGGCAAATAATGCATCTTCTTCCGGCAGATTATAACCTTTTGCCAGTATCTTTGCTGCCTTTGCCTTTGCTTCTTCGCTGGCATTCAGTTCAGCGGTTCCAATCATCCATCCTTCATACAGTTTGGCTAATTTGTCTTTATTGGCATCTACATATTCTTTTTTTGCTATAAACATATCAGCAATAATTTTGCTGGCATTTTTAGTGCTTTGCAATACTTTTGAACCAGGCAGAGATTTTATACATGCTTGGTCATCCGGGCTCCATACTACGGCAGCATCTAATTTGCCGGCTTTAAAAGCAGAAGCGGCATCAATGGCATTTGGAAATTCCACCAACTGAATATCTTTAGTTGTCAGGTTACTGGCTTCCAGCATCCAGATTAAAAAGCTGTGCGATGGAGTTAATGGAGCAACACCGACAGTTTTTCCTTTTAAGTCATTGGCAGAGTTTATTCCGCGACGAACTACAATAGCATCGCCACCTCTTGACCAGTCACACTGGAATAATACCTGCGGGTTAAATTCTTTTAAGCCTTCTACCTCAGTGGGGAATGCATCTAATGTTCCAAACATCAAATCTATATCTCCTGATTTGAATGCAGCACGGCAAGCATCGAAATCATCAATCACTTTGAATTCTACCGGAATGCCATAATCTTTGACAAACCGAGAGTTGGAATTGGCTTCAAACCCTTCATTAAAATATTGTCCTCCTGCAAAACCTCCCCACGTATTCACACCTATCTTAATAGCATCCTTACTGTCTAATTTTTTTCCTTCTTTGAGTTCAGTTTGTGTTTTTACTGCTTTTTTAAATAGACTCGTGTTTTTTAGAAGTTGAAACAGTCCAAAAAGAACTCCTATGATGATTACAGTAATGGAAATTTTTCCAAATGTGGTGAGTTTGTTCATAACAAGTGTTTTATTTTAGCAAATTTAATTATTTTAGTTGATTGTTCTTATAAGGAACGAAATTTAAACGAAAAGCGTTCTTAAAAAGTTCCTATAAAGCTAAAAATTATGAGTTATACATCAAAATATATCGAAAAATGTGTAGAAGAATTTATACAAACCAATCAACTGAAAAAACCTTTTTACAAAGCAGGTGAAATCAACCCGCTAAAAATTTTCGGTATTTCTAATGCCTTACCAAAAATGAATCTGTCGCGCGAGGAAATCTTGTTTTGTTTTGATAAACGTGAAAATGGTTTGTTCAAAGGATTTATACTCACCGATTTTAAGTTGCATTATATATTGCAAGATAAACCGGAAGTATGCAATCTGGAGGATATAAAATCTATCTCAAAAGAAAATGTTCAGGATATCTTATCTCCTGATTTTACTGACTTGACAGAATCTTTGTATGCCATCTTTCAAAAGATTGCTCATGCTGACACTGCTGCCGAGAAAGAGCGATTTTTTGCAAATGATTATAAAAAACAAAAAACCAAAACGATGAAAAACGAAAATCAAATCCTGACAGATGATTTTTTGGCTTTGGTCTTAGATGAAGGCAATAAGATTGCAGATATTTTGGAAAAACTCAATACCGACACCAAATTTTTAGGAGTCCTGCAAGCATCATTAACCAAATCTGATTCCTTAACGAATGAGTTTAAACCTAATCATGTTATATTGCAGGATATTATTTTTCTGTTCAACAAACTATTCGCCGCAGTAGAAGAAATTCCAATAAAAGCAAAATTTGTCTTAGCCTATTTGTTTGAACGCCTGCAAGGCAACGACATACTGGAAACGATAGAACCCGAACGTCTGGAAAAGATGTTATCCAACGAAAAATTTTTACAGAGTGTTGAGACAGTACGCAAAGCACAATTTTTAAAAACAACTGCCGAATATGGCAATCAACTGATTTTAACTTCCATTTTAGAACGAATAACACATCCGCAGTTTGAGCCATTAGCCGGATTTTATTATTCGCTTTCTACTTTGTTTTTAAATACGGATGATCAACTTTCGGATGAAGAAAAAAAAGAACTTGACAATATTCATCAATTGTGTTTTCGTCCTAAACGCCTAATTGACGGAGTAAAACAAAATCAAGTACCTGATGATGACACCTTAGAAAAAGTAATGGCAGAAATGAATGAGCTTATTGGGCTGAAAAATATTAAAACAGATATCAACGATTTAATCAATTACCTAAAAGTACAAAAGCTGCGTGAAGCCCAACAACTGAAAGTATCAGACCGTATGTTACATTCCGTTTTTATGGGTCCTCCCGGAACAGGAAAAACAACAATAGCCCGTTTGCTTGGCAGAATTTATAAGCATCTAGGTTATCTCAAAAGCGGCCATTTAGTAGAAACAGACCGGGCGGGAATGGTAGCGGGATATGTTGGACAAACAGCCATCAAAGTGGATGAAATCATCAAAGCGGCATTAGATGGTGTGTTGTTCATAGACGAAGCCTATGCCCTCGCAAAAGACGACAGTGGCAGAGATTTCGGCCATGAAGCTATAGAAACATTGCTCAAGCGCATGGAAGATCATCGCGATGATTTGGTCGTCATTGCTGCCGGCTACCCAGACGAAATGAAGGAATTTATTCAATCCAATCCGGGCTTGCAGTCGCGCTTTAACCGCTATTTTAATTTTGAACATTATACAGCTGCCGAGATGCTGGAAATATTTAA